>NZ_JAACKB010000037.1 GCF_010892395.1 Sulfurovum sp. bin170 | reverse complement strand
CCATAGTATCCAAAAAGAAGTTTCTATACCCATTTTTATAGAGAGAATCAATCCTCTCAAAGATAAACTCCTGATAGGCATCATTTCTCAAATCAGCAATTAGTGAGTTCCATGTCTTGTTTTCAGATATAACCCATGATTTATCATACGGAGTTTTGGTCTTCCTCCACGGCTCAATCTCACCCACACTCACATAAGCCACCATCTTTTTGGGATAGCGAATTGCATAGATATTGTCTATGGCATCTGCCTCTACCACAACTTTGTCATAGAAGTTTATAAACCTATCATCTATATTTTTGCTATAGATAAAAGCGTATCTCTCGTCTGCTGATAGTCCTGAAAATAGTAACATTATCATAACCATCACTCTACTGTTTAGAAGATTCATCTCTCTTTACCTTAGTTGTTTGAAGTATGTTATTATTTTAGCATTTTTTTAAGAAGTTTTTAGTTATTTTGAAAAAAAGGTACTATGAATTTTCGTATACCTAGTCTATTCTATTTTTGTCTAGGCTATGTAATGACTTAAGAAAAAGGAGAAACATGAAAAAAATAGAAATCACAATAACTACAAACTCCTGAAAATAAGAGAGAGGAAACCACTCTATCAAAATAGAGTCATCAGGAAATATCCAACTATGCTCTAGAAACAGCAATTGATGCAAGAATTTAAAGCTATTCAAAAAATCAAATGCTAAAAGTATAGAGAGTGCAACAACCATCAATCCAATAAAAAAGCTATATCTAAAAACTAGAATAAGCCTCTCTTTAGCTCTAAAATATAGAAATATAACCAAAGATAAACTAATAACAGAGACTGTAATCCAAACAGAGTGAATATTCTCAAACAGTCGCTTGACATCGAGCAGATGCCTCTTCTCATGGATAGTAAAAATATCCAAATCTATAAAGGTGATATACTTCTGTTCTAGTAGATATATCCATGTCAAAGAGTGTGCTTTGGGTTCTACAATAGTAGAGTCAAAAGGAGAGTGAAAGAGAAAAAAAGTAAGTTCAAAAGAGCTTAGAAGAAGTGTAAACGAGAGTAGTAGAGCAAAAATAATATAGAAAAATTTCATTTGCAACATTTTACCAAGCTAGAGATAGTGAGAGCTGATATTTTCTGTTTTTTATGGAATTATACTCTTTCTCTTTAAAGCTACTAAGTGATATATTGAGTATTGAGTATCGGTAATCCACCCCAAAAGTCAACCCCTCATACAAGATACCTGAACTAAGTGTTAAACTATCATCAAAAAAACTACGACTAATCCCAAATCTAATAGAGTCCTCAAAATTAGCATCATATTCTGCTCCAAATAGGTCTATATAATCCATTCCAAATAGAAACTTTCTATAATTAGATGAAAATCCTATATTGGTTGTAGAGGGTATTTCACCTATCTCTTTGAAACTTGTATCTCCTATATTTAAAATAGAAAAAGCCAACTTTGCATTTGGTAATTTATAGCTTATACCTGTATCAAGAGCCACCGCTTCCTCTTTTTGAGTATACTCATTATCAAAATACTCCATAAAACTATCACTCTCTATCATCTCACCAATAGAGTAGTTATGAATAGTTTGATACTTCTCTATGGCTCTAATATTGACTCCATAACTTAGACTATTTTGAGAAAAAGAGAGTGTCCCCACAGCTGACCTATATCTCTCTATATAGCTCTCCATAGCCCCAATCGAACCAAAACCACTATGGGTTATAAAATATCCACTTATATCATTTTGTAGCCCAAAGAGCCAACTATATCTACCAGGAGTTTTATAGATAGAAGCGAAGTTGTTAGCTCTAAAACTCAAAGTTTTACCTATATTCTTTTTCATTAAGGCAGATACTTTTTTAGAATTATCAGCATCAGAACTCAACTCTGTCAAAAAATCTAGCGTATCTTCATTTAGTGCGATAGAAGAGTCTATAGGCTCTACCACTAACTCATCTACACCAATAGTAGTTAGGTTGGATGGATTTGAGAAGATAGAGTTACTACTTCCTCCCAAAGCCATATCTACACCTCCACGACCAATAGAGTTAGGATTTAAAACTAAACTATTAGCAGGTAGACTCAAAGTTATAAAGATTAAGAGAGAGAGAAGCCTTAACATAAAAGTTAATGCCTCTGTAGATAACTAGAGAGATTATTCTGCTCTATAGAACCATCAACGCTACCTGTAATATTTAAAATATAGTTATTTATAGTCGTTCGAGTAGTACTTCCTAGTGGGAAAAGATATTGAATATTTGCAGAGCTACTAAGACTACTCTGTATATTCATCATCTCTTGATTATTCAATGTTGGACATGGAAAATAGTTTATCCCATCCTCTATCTCTGTTGTTAAATTAAAATTTTTATCACAGCTACCATCAGTTAATATAACTGAACCATCTTTAATAAGTTTATAAAAAGTACTATAGCCATGTTCAGAACTACCTACATCAACTTCAATAAGTGTAGTTGAATACTCTGTTTCAGAGTTATTAAAAGTTACTCCACCTCTATATGTATGTATAGTTCCATCTCTACAGTTATCATTTGGATTACTAGCGTAGACAATTGCACAAGCAGAAGCATCTGAGCTATCAACAACACTATTTCCATTTAAATCATCAGAAGAGTTAATATCAACACCCAATGCCCACTGCTCTACAACATTTTCATCACCACCAAAAAGTAGTTTTACACTATTAGATAGGGAAGTCAGTCGTACTAACCCAAGATTAAAACAGCTACCCTTCTGTTCATCGCTTAACCCTGTAGTATCACTACAATCAAGACCATCAACAATACTACTATAATATATATCTGCCTCATCTAAGTTTTTTAATGTATCAACAGCGTTATTATTTTTGGTTATATCATAAATAAATCCATTAAGACTACTACTATCATTTGCAATTGCTGATACCATATCATAGGCTGTATAGTCTGCTTTACCTATATATGCTCCTGCTATATTCATATTTATCTCATCAGTTGACATATTATACGCATCAGCATTATTTAGTAATTGATTAATAATATAGTTATAATCACCACTATCTAGTGCCTGTTGCACACCCTCTTCATCTGTTGGATAGTTTATATCAAAGTTTCTACCATTTAAAATATTAATAATCATCTGAAGAATTATATCTCTATAGCTATCATGAACATACCCTTTGCCATTAATAGGGTCATAGTAAAGAACATCATTTATATCTATAAAACCACTTCCATCTATATCCTTTTTAATCACCTCTTTTGAGTAGAGTAACATCTTGCTCTTTATCTCATCACTATCAAGAAAAGGTAAAACTTTTTGATATATAATCTCACTAACTACGGTTATAGTAATCTGCTTTGCACTCTTTAGACTACTCCCCTCAACTAATAGATGAAAAACACCTTTATTTTGTGTCGGAATCCCATCAATAATACCATTATCATCACTATCATAATCATATCCACCACTAACCTCATAGATATAGAACTCATCATTTTTTATCATCTCTAGGTGAAGATTAAAATTACCAATACCATCTATAGTATCACCTTTTGAAGTTATCTCTGTTGCTAATAATTTTTTTATCCCATCATCTAACTCATATAATTTTACTGTAGCTTCTGCTAATACTCCTAGTTGAGCTTTTCCTAATATTTGTTTATTGCTGTTCTCATACTCTACTAAACTACTGCTACTATTGGTATCTACAATAGCACTACTATTTTCATCTTCTTGTTCGATTGAGTTATTACTCTCCTCAATAACTACCACCTCGTCTACTACTACAGGAGAAATAGTATTGTTTGTCTCTTTAGTTTCAGGAGAGCTACCTCCACCACCACATCCTATAAAGAGTAGTACACCTAAGAATATACTTATTTTTTTCATCCCACCCTCCTTAAGGTCTCGGCTCAATCACCAAGAATGGTGTAGCATACTCTTGGTAGTTATTAATATAGTCTTGAATCCACTGTGGAACATCAACCTTTTTTTGAATCCCAAGTATTGGGTCAAAGTTAAACACTTCAGGTTCCACATTCAAATCTTTGTTAAATCCATAAAACGCTCCATCTTCAGCCACAACCAAAGCTCGTGCATTCCAATAAGTATTTGCACTATAATCAACCCCATCCACTGTCTGAGCGGTAAAATTAAAATCAGTCATATACTTTGCTTTACCTGTCTCAAGATTAAGAACATTCATTCTATCTATCCCCTCATTGACCCACTTGGTCATAAAAGTTGCTCTTCTCCATACATAAACTCCTAAAGTATTCCCTCCATCAACAAGCTTGGTCTGCCAATTTGGAATAATCGTTGTCTCACTATTTTCACCATCTCCAAGGTCAACATACCAATCACCATCTTTAGTTTCACTAAACTTAGACTCTAACAATCCTTCAAGTCTTCCTGCTCTGTAGTTATCATCTCCTTCACTCCCCTCTGCTGGTCTCCACCAAATTAAGTATAGAGTCTGTTTGTGTATTCTTGTCTCCTTATTTGGCTCGTGGTTAAGAGTAATTTCAAACTGTTCAGAAGCATCTGTCTCATCAATGACATGTATCACTTGGTTCTCTTGGTCAATAAAATAGAGCCAACCCTTATCAGCTCGACGATACATGGTCTGCCAGTTATCTTGGTCAAAATTTACCACTGTACCAATCTCTGTAATTGTCCCATTGGTCTCCATCTTTCTAAGCATACTTGTATTCCTATCCATAAAGAATAGATATGCATCAGGCAAAGTAGAGCTAGGTCTTGGCACTTCATAGTCACTGGTTACCGTTACAGGAACATTATGTATGGAGCCACTATGCAATCCATCAGTTACTCTAAAAGTAAGATTCTGCTCTCCTCTATCACCCAAAATCGCATAAGCTTTTAATTTAGCAGATACAAAACTGTTGTACTCTAGTGCCAACATTGCATCACTAAAAGCATGTTCAGTTGTATTTGGCTTAGATATAAGGAGCTGTGAGAGTTCATCATCGGCATCACTCCATGTGAGATTTTCCTCCAGATAGGCAGGTACATCATACTCTTTCATGACGATAGGCTTAACAGGTTTAGTAATCGTTGGTGCTTGATTGCTCATGGATACACCTGTTAGCCAGTTCTTCATGGCGATATAATCACTATCGCTTTCTGCCAAAGGAGCATGAGCTTTAACCTTGGAACTAAGAAGAGTATGCGTATCATCATCTTCAATATAGTATCCCCTTGCATAAACCAACAGTTCAGAGTTGTTGATATTATCAAAATCAACACGATAGAGTGCTGAACTAAGGGTACTGCTCTTAGAGTTCTCAAGATTACTATGCAAGTTCTGTTTAGAGTATTTGGTATCACCTTTATGCTCAATATGTTGACGAATAACAAATCTCATCTTGGTATCTCTTAAGAATACCGAATCACTAAACCTCTTCTCTTTTGGCATGGCATCCTCAAAGGTCAAATCATTCATTCCCCCTGCTGTATGATTATTATGACACTCGTAACAGCTTCGCACCATCGCCTGATAGGCTTTTTGAGCCTGTTTGGTATTGGTACTAATAGAGCTATTTGTATCAAAACTCATCCTGTCCGACAACCCAACAGCCAATCTGGTTGAACCATAAGTGATAATCTTCTGTGTATCCTCTCGTGACCAGTGTTTGCTGTGGTTATAGACTCCGTTAATTCTACTAATTTCATCGGAAACTTCAGCACTATAGGTTGCACCATAATCACCATCTCTGTCCAAATCACGACTTAAATTATCAGGGTGTGTTCCATCTTCAGGAAGAGTCAAATCATCATTTAGAATCAGACTCCACAAAAAAGGTGCAGGATGATATTTATCATCTATCCCCATCGGATTAATATCACTATAGTTATAAGGTAAAGCCGTGTCATCAGGCATCTTGTGTGCACCCAAAACAAAATTTCTATAAGTAGAGTTCAAAGAGCTAACACCTGTCTTATTAGAGAGGTTTAGTTTATCTTTGGCATTATGACAACTGACACATGCACCTCCACCATTAATAGCAGGTTTTGTAAGTAGTGGAATGATATTTTTATGAAAATCAGGAATCTGCTCTGTGGCGTTGTAGTCTGATATATCTTTATCTGTTCCCAATACATCACTAAGGTTACCTCTCATTTTATTATGTGCAATAGAGTAATACTCGTGATATTGGTCTAGTATTCCTTGGTTTCTATCTTGGTGACACTGGTTACACTCATTGACACGATTGGGTACAAAACTCACCTCTTGTCGCTCTGCTCGAATAGGTATCCAAATATCTCCTCCATCAGTAAATGGAAACTTCTTATTGACTTTCCATACATAAAGACCCTCTTTGAGTACAATACCTAATGAACCATCACTCTCTGTCTCAATTAAATCACTTGAGGGGATAGTAAGCTCCAGACTCTCATTATTCTTATCCGTTCCAACAGCATAAGAGCTACTAAAATCATGAGCTGGAATAAAAAATTGCATCCGTATATCATCTTTGGAAATGCCGTTGAGTTGATGCTGAACACCATTGTTAGAAGCCAATAGATTTTCAACTAAAAATCCTGATTTACCATTTAGATTATCATTTGTAAAAGAGACTCGATTTTCACTCAAATCACTCACTCCTGGGGCAACCTTTTTACTAACAGGTGGGTAGAAACTTCTAGGTTGCATAAAGTGATAATTATTACTAGAGATAACTACTGCTCCTGCATCACTATCCAACGGGTCACCAACCTCTTCAGGAAAATCTTTGATATATATCTTGTAAGAGCTATCGGTATCTTCTCTGTAGGCGTAGACAAAACTCTCATCGTTATAGTGTTCAGGAGTTCTTGCAATATCTGTCTCAACACCACTACTGCTCATCTTTGATAGAAATATTTTATCACTTCGCAAGTCAAGGTGAACTCTTTTGGTCATTAAAATATCACCTTCTCCAAGAAATAGACCCTCATTCCCTCTTCGTGCTGATTGCCCCATCAAGATATAATCTTTGTACTTACCACTTTTAACCTGACGAGCTTGATAGATATTTTCACCAGAGTCATCCGTCGCTGCTTCTTCACCATAAAACATAAAAGTATCACTTCCATCAATCTGCATTTTCCATAAAGAGAAACGGTTAACCGTAGCTTGATGCTCCCACTCTGTAAATATAACCAATGGAACATCTTCACCTTGATTAATCACGACTGGCTCGGTCTGGTGAGAGTTGTTAAACCCAATTCTGGTCACTGCTCCTGTAACGGTATCAAGCTTATGAATAAGAGGTGCAGGGCGTTTGTCATACTCATCACGAAGAACATCCAGTTTGTAATTTATAGGAATATCTTTTTTGGTAACTGTTTTAGAGATAAGCAGCATCTCGTGGTCTGTATCCTTATCATTTCCAATATAAGTAGGGTAGCTAAAACTAATACCATAATCCGTAGTAATAGGAGTTATCTTTTTAGAGGCAATATCCATTTTGAATATTCCCAAGTTTCTCTCAGGATTAAGGTCACTCTCTTTGTTAATATCACTATCAGAAAAAACAGGTTTGCTCATAGAAAGATAGAGACTTTTCCCATCAGGTGCGACATCAAAACTCTGAATTCTAACCTTCTCTACATCTTTACACTCATTATCAAGAGATGGATATATCTGCCATGTCTTGTAACCTCCATCTTGCTGTTTTCGTGAGACTAATAGTTTATCTTCAAACCCTGTATTATCATAACCATCTTCAGGAGACCTCAAATCTATTCGTGCATCAAGCTGTGACCAAGCGATAAAGAAAAGGTCAGGATGAGTTCTACCGTCATTCTCATGTTCAGAGATAGCACTCTTTGGAACAAAATCAGCCCCATCTAGTACCCCCTCTAGGGGACTACACTGTGTAACATCAGGTGTACCTCCAACTACTGTATCATTGCTTGCAGAGATACAACCTCCCATAAACAGAGTTATAAAAACCAGAGCTACTGTATGCTTTAAATATGTCATCACTTCTCTCCCAAAAAATCAATTGTGAAGTTTACGATAACATTTATTTCATAACACTTAACTTAACCTATAAGATTAGATTTATAAATTATTTAAATATGGTTATTTACTTTGATTGAAGAGTATCTACTCCTTAAAAACTCTATAATATTAATACAAGCAGTTCCATCTCCATAAGGATTATGTGCATAACTCATCTGCTCATACACTCTATCATCATTCAAAAGTCTCTGTGCCTCTTCTACGATTTTATCGGTATCTGTACCCACAAGTTTAACCGTACCAGCCTCTACAGCCTCTGGCCTCTCTGTTGTATCACGCATCACAAGCACAGGTTTACCAAGAGCAGGTGCCTCCTCCTGAACTCCTCCACTATCTGTAATAATAAAATAGGCTCTGCTCATAAGATAGATAAATGACTCATACTGTAGTGGCTCTATTAAGTGTACATTGGGTATATCAGAGAGTAACTCTTTTACAGGTTTTTGAACATTGGGATTTAGATGCACAGGATATACTATATCTATAGATGGATTATCAATAGCCAAACGCTTTAGTGCTTTACAGATATTTATAAACCCTTGTCCAAAATTTTCTCTTCTGTGACCAGTGACTAAGATTAATTTTGAATTTTGAATTTTGAATTTTAAATTGGTGAAATTTGATTCAATTTTCTCTTTTAATTGACTATTTTTTTCTATCTTATCCAAGGCTAAGAAGAGTGCATCTATAACAGTGTTTCCTGTTACTATGATATTTTTACTCTCTTTGTTCTCTCTTAAAAGGTTTTTTTGACTTGTGATAGTTGGTGCAAAGTGATAGTTTGCCAATACACCTACTATCTGTCTATTTGCCTCTTCTGGCCAAGGGCTATATATATCATCTGTCCTAAGACCTGCCTCTATATGACCTACAGCTATCTTCTGATAAAAAGCAGCAAGAGAGGTGATACTTGTAGTTGAGGTGTCTCCATGTACCAAAACTAAATCAGGAGCAAAATCTTCTAGTACATCTCGCATACCAAGCAGAACATTGGCTGTTACATCATATAAATCCTGTCCTGATTTCATGATATTTAGGTCATAATCAGGCACTATCTCAAACATATCAAGTACTTGGTCTAACATCTCTCTATGTTGTGCTGTTACACAAACCTTGACATCAAAATCTAATTTGTAATCTTCAAAGGCTTTGACCAATGGAGCCATCTTAATCGCTTCTGGTCTTGTTCCAAACACTATTAATACTTTTTGCATTAATTTCCTTCTTTAGTTTTGCGTGTATTGTATCTTAAAATTTATTTTACTAAGCTATTTTCAAGCAATATGTGTTTAATATTGTTACCATAATTATATAAGGTATTAGGAACAATGAAAACCATTTTTAGAGAATATGATATACGAGGTGTTTTTGAAAAAGAACTCAATCAACAGAGTGTTAAACTTATTGGATATTTTTTAGGTCAAAAGATAAAAGGTGACAAAGTTGTAGCCATTGGTTTTGATGCGAGGTCACACTCTCCTATCCTAAGAGATTACCTAACCAGTGGACTCAACGCTTCTGGATGTAGAGTTTTGGATATGGGGCTTGTCGCTACCCCTGTAAACTATTTTGCAAACTATATTAGTCATGATGGCATTGAGACAGACGCTTCGATAATGATTACAGGTTCGCATAATCCAAGTGAGTACAATGGTTTTAAAATCACTGTAGACAAAGCACCTTTTTTTGGAGAGGAGATTTACGCGTTGGGTGATGAGATTATGGCAAATGAGTCGATGGAGATTGCTGATGATACCCATTGTGAGAAGATTGATGTAAAAACACCATATATCAACTATATGATAAAAGAGTTTGCTCATCTAAAAGGGTTGGATAAAAAAATCGTTATCGACTGTGGAAATGGGGTTGCGGATACAGTGATTACTGATATTTTTGATGCATTGGAGTTTAATTATGAGGGAATATATCTTGAACCTGACGGAACTTTCCCTAACCACCACCCTGACCCATCGGTTGAGGAGAATTTGGTAGATATTAAAAAACTATTGAGTGAGAAAGGTGATATTGCGTTTGCCTATGATGGAGATGCAGACCGTATTGCTGTTTTGACGCACAAATACAATATCAAAGGTGACCAGATGGCACTTCTCTATGCGATGAAGATGGAAAACCCAACTGTCATAGGTGAAGTAAAATGTTCACAAGTGATGTACGATGAGCTAGAACGACGAGGTGCAAAAGCGATAATGTATAAAACAGGTCACTCCAATCTCAAAGTCAAGATGAGAGAGACAGGGGCTGATTTGGCATGTGAAGTTAGTGGTCACATCTTCTTCAAACATCGCTACTTTGGTTATGATGATGCCATCTATGCTACGCTTAGAATGTTAGAACTTATCCATGATGGGATTGATATAGACCAAGAGATTGATGCTCTTCCACAAGTCTTTTCAACAGAAGAGATAAAAGTGGAAACCACTGATGAGGAGAAGTTTATCCTCATTGATAAAATCAAAGAGCTACTAGAAAACCCTCCAAGTGATTTTCCAGTGATTAAAAATATTATCACTGTTGATGGTGTTCGTATAAACTTTGAAAATGGTTGGGGTTTGGTTCGTGCTAGTAACACCACCCCTCTGTTGGTAACGCGTTTTGAATCAACTGATAAAGCTCTTGCAAAAAAGTATGAAGAGAGTCTGAATAGACTCATCAGAAAGGCAAAAGAACTTCTATATTAGACTTTTTGCAAAACTCATTTGGAATCGGAGACTTTAGTCCAATGCCAATGAATTAAGGATTTAGACAAGGGAATCCCTTGTCTCTACTGTTTT
>NZ_JAACKB010000175.1 GCF_010892395.1 Sulfurovum sp. bin170 | reverse complement strand
TGTTTCTCTAAGTCTATCAAAATGCATGATATTGTTATTGGTCTATTGATTAATGTTTTGGATTTTGGACTTTTGTTATAATGAAAAATTATATCAACGAAATTGGTACACTACCGAGTATTTAAACAAGTATAATTTTTAGAGATAGAAGCCAAACCAATACAAAACTTGTATTGGCAAAACTCCAAAAGAAAAAGCAAAAAGCCTATCGCCCCTTACTAATCCCATCAATCTTACTCTTAGCAGCAAGAATATCAGCTTTAGAAGAGGATTGAGCTTTCTCAAGCATCTCTCTAGCCTCTTCTAGTTTAGAAGCTAGTTCAGTTCCCTCTGCATTAAGTGCTACTGCACCATCAACAACGCATAGAGTTTTTTCCTCTTCAACTTTGACATAACCACCGTTGACAGCCACAGAAATCTCTTTGGAGTCAGCTGTTTCGATAACCATCACTCCTGCTTTGAGAAGTGAAACTAGTGTCGCATGGTCTGCTAAAACACCAAACTCACCCTCACTTCCAGGGATAGTTACCTGTTTAATCTCATCGTCAAATATGACACCTTCTGGTGTCACAATTTCAAGTTTCATGAGCTTCATATTTTGCTCCTTCTACTTATTTGGTTTTCGCTAAAATCTTTTCATTTTTAGCGATTGCTTCGTCCATATTTCCTACCATGTAGAATGATGCTTCAAGCATATCGTCATATTTACCTTCGATAAGACCTTTAAATCCTGCGATGGTATCAGCGAGTTCAACATAAACACCTGGGCTTCCTGTAAATACTTCAGCAACATGGAAAGGCTGAGAAAGGTATTTCTCTATTTTTCTTGCTCTCTCAACAGTGTTTTTATCTTCTTCACTAAGCTCATCCATACCAAGAATTGCGATAATATCTTGTAGGTCTTTATACTTTTGAAGGATTGCCTGAACACCACGAGCTACTGCATAATGCTCATCACCAATAATTGATGGGTCAAGCATTCGGCTCGTTGAGTCTAGTGGGTCAACTGCTGGATAAATACCTTTTTCTGCGATTGAACGGTTAAGAACTGTGGTTGCATCCAAGTGAGCAAAATCAGAAGCAGGAGCAGGGTCTGTCAAGTCATCCGCAGGGACATATACAGCCTGAACAGAAGTAATTGAACCTTTGGTTGTTGATGTAATTCTCTCTTGGAGTTTACCCATTTCAGACGCTAGTGTTGGTTGGTAACCAACGGCTGATGGAATTCGTCCAAGAAGTGCTGACATCTCTGAACCTGATTGTGCAAATCTAAAGATATTATCAACGAACATAAGTACATCAAGACCCATCTCATCACGGAAATGCTCTGCCATTGTAAGTGCAGTCAAAGCAATTCTGTTTCTAGCCCCTGGAGGTTCACTCATCTGACCATAACAGAGTGCAACTTTGTCAAGTACATTTGACTCTTCCATCTCGAAGTAGAGGTCATTTCCTTCACGAGTTCTCTCACCAACACCAGCAAATACAGAGTAACCACTATGTTTCATCGCAACATTGTTGATAAGCTCCATAATGATAACCGTTTTACCAACACCAGCACCACCAAATAGTCCAACTTTTCCACCTTTATTATAAGGAGCCAAAAGGTCAACTACTTTGATACCTGTCTCAAAAACTTCTGTTTTTGTACTCTGCTCTTCAAATGGTGGTGGGTCTCTGTGAATTGATTTGTACTCTTTTGCAGAGAAAGGACCAGCATCATCAACTGTCTCACCGATAACATTGAAGATTCGTCCAAGAACTTCTTCACCCACTGGAACTTTGATTGAGTCACCAGTAGCTCTCACTTCCTGACCTCTTACAAGTCCTTCACTCATATCCATTGCAATTGTTCGCACACGATTATCACCGAGCTGTGCTGCAACTTCCAAGACCAATCTCTGGTCTCCATTCTCTAATTTAATTGTCGTCTCCAATGCTTCGTTGATTGCTGGAAGATAATCCGTAAAATCAACATCTACAACTGGACCTAGTACCTGTACTACTTTACCTGTCATTATATTTTCTCCTTCTTATTTCAACGATTCCATACCACTGATAATCTCAATGAGTTCAGTCGTAATCGCTTCTTGTCTTGCTTTGTTATACTTCACTGTTAACTTCTGCACCATCTCACCCGCATTTTTGGTCGCTGCGTCCATCGCTTGCATTCTAGCACTATGCTCACCTGCTAAAGATGTAAGTAGTCCGTAGTACATTGAATACTCAATATACTTTCTGACCAATGCGTCCATGAGTGTATCATCATCATCTGGCTCAATCTCTAGCTCAGACATTGAGACAACATTCAACTCGATATTTGACATATCTACTGGTAGAAGTTGCAGTTGGGTTATCTCTTGAGTAATGATATTTACATAGCCATTATAAACCAATATGATTTTATCAGTTTTTCCTGCAATATAATCTTCAACCAATTCTGAGATAAATTTGGCAGCATCTTCATAATTTGGAGATGCACTTAAGCCCTCTATCTGGTTAATCATCTCTCGTTTGTTGTATTTGTAGAAAGCGATACCTTTTTTACCGACACCACTAAGTCTAACCTCTACACCAGCCTCATCAAACTCTTTTAAAAGTTTATTGGTTCGCTTGATGGTTTGGTAGTTAAACCCTCCACAAAGACCTTTATCAGCAGAGACAAATACAATATCAACTTTTGATGGATTTTTGTTCTCTCTAAAGAAAACATTATCTATCTCGCCCTCACTCTGATTCATCTTTTGAGCAATTTCGCTCAAAAGTTCAGTAAGCTTAGAGGCATAAGTTTTGGAGCGTTTCGCTACCTCTTCTGCCCTCTTAAGCTTCGCCGATGAGACAAGTTTCATTGCACGGGTCGTCTTCTGAGTACCTTTGACACTCGAAATCTTCCGTTTAATATCTTTTAAGTTAGCCATTTTTTAGCCCTTATGCCGAAAAAGTTTCGCTGAAATCGTCAAGTGCTTTTGTTAATGCCGATTCTGTATCGTCAGTGATTTTTTTATCAGTTCTGATAGCATCCAAGATAGCAGAATATTTAGCATCCATAAATGGCATCAATTCTGCCTCAAATTTAGTAACAGCCGACACTGGAATATCATCAAGATAACCACCATTTCCTGCGAAAATTATCACAACTTGCTTCTCGATTGGCACTGGTACAAATGGTCCTTGTTTAAGAACCTCAACCATTCTTGCCCCTCGTGCCAATTGCTGTTGACTATACTCATCAAGGTCTGACGCAAACTGTGCAAACGCTTGAAGCTCTCTATACGATGCAAGGTCAAGTCTAAGTGTACCTGCAACCTGCTTAGTAGCTTTGATTTGAGCAGAACCACCAACTCTTGATACTGAAAGCCCAACATTAATAGCTGGTCTTACACCTGAGTTAAATAGGTCAGTTTCCAAGAAAATCTGTCCATCTGTAATAGAGATAACATTGGTAGGAATATATGCCGCAACATCACCTGCTTGTGTCTCAATGATTGGGAATGCTGTAATTGAACCTGCACCATTCGCATCACTAAGTTTCGCTGCTCTCTCTAGTAGTCTTGAGTGAAGATAGAAAACATCTCCTGGATACGCTTCTCTACCTGGAGGTCTTCTCAAAATCAAAGACATCTCTCTGTAAGCAACTGCGTGTTTAGAAAGGTCATCATAGAAGATAACTGCATGTCGGCTAGAGTTCATATAGTACTCAGCCAAAGTAACACCTGCATAAGGTGCAAGGTACTGTAACGCAGCAGAATCAGCAGCAGTAGATGCCACGATAATAGTATACTCCATCGCTCCATGCTCTTCTAGTTTCTTCACCATCGCAGCGATATTTGACTGCTTTTGACCGATAGCAACATAGACACAAGTAACATCTTGACCTTTTTGATTGATAATGGTATCAATCGCCAAAGTTGTTTTACCTGTCTGTCTATCACCAATAATAAGCTCTCTTTGCCCTCTACCAACTGGAACCAATGCATCAATCGCTTTGATACCAGTTTGAAGTGGCTCATGAACTGACTTTCTAGCCATAATCCCTGGTGCTTTCTCTTCAAGAAGTCTTGTCTCTGTAGTCTCTATTGGACCTTTACCATCAATTGGCTCACCAAGTGAATTAACCACTCGTCCAACCATCGCATCACCTACAGGCATTCTAAGAAGTTTTCCTGTTCGCTTAACGCTCATCCCTTCTCTAATTCCTACCATAGAACCAAGAACAACTATACCAACATTTGCCTCTTCAAGGTTAAGAACCATACCGTTTACACCAGTTTCGAACTCTACAACCTCTCCCGCCATAACATTGTTAAGACCATACACAGATGTAATTCCATCCGCAACACCTACTACTTTACCAACTTCGTTGATATCAACACCTATCTCAAAATTCTCAATTCTCTCTTTGATTATCGAGCTAATTTCGTCTGCTTGTAACTTATTTGCCACTGCAACTCCTTCCGTTTATTTATAGTGATTTTGTAATAAAATCAATTAATTGTTCTTTAACTCTCTGCTTAGAGAAGTTTACCTCGATGCCTAAATCTTCAACTGATACTCTTATACCCTCTACGGCAGATTGTGTTTGAGTCAATCTGATAGTAGAACCTGTATATTTTTTAAGAGAGTTCTGCAAATCTTCAAGGTCTGCATCTGACAAAGCGTTACTAGAAGTAACAACTCCCTCATAGTTATTGCTCTCTTTTTGTAACTCTTGGTTGAGACTTCTTGCAATGGTTGGTATAAGGTCAAGACGAGAGTTTTCACCCAAAATCTTGATAAAGTTCTCCAGATTGGAGTCACTCCCTTTGATTCCATCCAATACAAAAGCTGTCTTCTCTGTCGCTGGTATGAGTGGAGAGGTCAATCTCTCTGCCACCTTCTCATCTTGGAGAAGTTCAGCAATAGCACCCAGTACTTCACTATAAGCTATCTTCTGCTCAGATGTTGCCACCTCTGATAGGGCATTAACATATCGTTTTGCGATTAGCTCTTCCATTATGCCACCTTCTTAGATATTAGAGATACAACTTTTGACTCATCAACAGCAATATCATCATTTGAGATACCATCTTGGAGAAGTCTGTTGATAACATTTTTTGCCATCTTTTTACTCTCAAGCTCCATCTTCTCATCAAGACTCTTACCAAGAACAACTAGTGCCTCTTCATTTTTCTTAGCGATATTCTCTGCCAAGATTTTAGCCTCATTTGCACCATCAACAATTAACTCTTTAGCTTTCGCTTTATTATGCACCAACTGTGCTTCTGCCGCTTTTGCCTCATCTTTTGAAGCTTGTAACTTATCTTCAATCTCTTTAAGTTGACTAGCAATATCAGCCTGTCTTCCTTTAAAAAAACTTGCGATTGGACTCGCTGCAAGATAATACAAGAGACCAGCAAAAATACTAAAGTTTAGCACTCTGTACCAGAAATCAGAGTTACTCATCGTAACATCATGATGTCCACTACTAGAAGCTATAGCCACTACAGGAAATACAAAAGCAATAGTTAACGCAATTTTATTTAATTTCATTCTCCATCCTCCTTTATAGACTACTCATCTTGGATTTTAAACTCTCTTTAAAGAGAGGCAAACTTGCCAAGAGAGATTTTTCTAACTCTTCTCTATCTTTAGAGAGTACATCTACAAAAGATTGATATTTAACATCAAGCTCTTTAGTTTTGCTCTCAATTTTACTCTCTGCTAAAGCTTTAGCAGCACTCACTGCCTTTTCTCTAACAGCATTAGCTTCTGCTTTTGCATCAGCAATAATAGCATCAGCTTTAGCGTGCAGTTCATCACTATTTCCCGACATCTCTTTCGCATTTTTTAAATCACCTGCAATAGAATTATCTCTATCATCCATAAACTTTAACAGAGGTTTATAGAGCATTTGATTTAATAAAAATAGAAGAGAGAAGAAAATAACTAAAACAAATAACATCAAACCAAGGTTCAGGTCAAGCATTAAGACTCCTCAAAAAATTTGGCGTATTATAACTTGTAAGTTGTAATATGTTTATTAAAAAGAGTCTCTTTTTGGCTTATAAAAGAGATAAGGGGGGATTAAATGACTCTTGTTACAATTTGTGCCAAAAGAGATGGAATAATTAACGCAACATTGAAAGAAACTCTTCTAGTTCCTT
>NZ_JAACKB010000174.1 GCF_010892395.1 Sulfurovum sp. bin170 | reverse complement strand
TAGTTATAATTAATAGATTTTAGTAATCAAAATGGATAATTTCGTTTACAATTAGTTATAGTTAAAAAAAAAAATCTATTTATTGATAAATATCTTTTATATTTTATATTTTTTCTGTAAAATAGGCAATGATTAAATTAAAAAGGAGATATTTTGGATAACAAAATGATGAAAGAGGGCATGGAACTCATTGATGCACACTTTAAAAACGAGGGAATCTCTCGTCGTGATGCAATGAAAATCTTTGGTGTTGGTGGAACAGCTGCACTTATGGCAAGTGGAGCTACTACAGAAGTTAGAGCTAGTGCTGCTAAAGGTAAAATCCTAATTATTGGTGGTGGTTTAGCAGGTATGTCAACAGCTGCAAGGTTTACTAATACACTTGATAATCCAGATATTACTGTTATTGAGCCAGGAGATTTGGCAACCTCTTATCAACCAGGACAGACATTAGTTGGTGCAGGTATTTGGGAGAAAGAAGATGTTATGTATAAGACAGAAAACTTTATTCCATCAGGAACAACAGTAATTAAAGAGAAAGCTGTTGAGTTTGACCCAAAAAACAATACAGTAAAGACATCTGGTGGAAAGACAATCAAATATGATTATATGGTTGTAGCTGCTGGGGTTAAATTGGCTTTTGATAAAATTGAAGGTTTAGGTATCTCAGAGACTATTACATCAACTGGTGACCACTCGGCAGTGAGTAAGGTGATTGGTAAAAATGGTTTAACATCCATCTATTACCAACAGGGTTCAGCTGATACATGGACAGAGATGCAGAAGTTTATTGCAGATGCAAAGTCTGGCAAAAAAGTAAAAGGTGTATTTACTCACCCAAATACACCAATTAAATGTGGTGGAGCTCCAAAAAAGATTATGTATCTAACAGATGCAAGACTTCGTGAAGCAGGTGTAAGAGATAATGCAGAGCTTATGTTCTATCCAAATGGTTCTAAAATGTTTGGTGTTAAAGAGTATCACAATGCAATAGAGAAGCAGTTTGGTGAGCGAGATATGAAGTGGAATTATAGACACAATCTTATCGCTGTTGATCCTAAAGCAAAGACAGCAACATTCAACAGACACTGGAAGCAAAAAGGTGAGTGGGATGAGGATTTAGAAGAGTATGGAATTGAGTTAAAGAGTAAAGAGGTAACGGTTCCTTATGACTTTATGCACATTACTCCACCAATGGTAGCCACTGAAGAGATTGCTTCCTCGCCAATTGGTTCTGGTAAAGGTTGGGTTCCTGTAGATAAAGAGACACTTCAACATGTTAAATTTCCAAATGTATTCTCTCTTGGTGATATTGCAGGTATTCCAATGGGTAAAACAGGCGGATCGGCTAGAAAGCAGTATAAAGTTGTAGTTGATAATATTGTCACTCTGATGGAGGGTGGAGATATAAATAAAAACCCAAAATATGCAGGTTATACGGTTTGTCCACTAATTACAAGCATCGGTACAGTAATGTTAGCTGAGTTTAACTGGACTAAAAAGCCAACACCTATGGTTCCGCTTGACCCAACTCAAGAGAGATGGATTTGGTGGTTACTCAAAGTATATGCACTTAAACCGATGACACAGTTTGGTATGTTATCTGGTAGAGCGTAAGAGAAATAGAGAAAAGAAAGGAAGGCTAATAGATATGAAGAAAACGAATTTAATGTTAATGACAGCGGTTGCAGCGTTTGCACTTTCAGGGTGTGGCGAGACAGGAAATGATGGAGGTGGAGAGGCTATCAGTTATAAGTTGACACCAAAACAGGTGTGGGAGCAATCTTGCCATAAGTGTCACGGAGAGAAAGCTGAGGGTCTTACTAAGAAGAAGACTCCACCGATGAATGATAGACAAGCGGGTGAGCTAGAGCTTGACCTCTTTGATGTCAAAAATGAGGGTATCAATATGTCATCTGGTACAGACCATGATAAGATGGCACACAATATGAAAAAACTTTTAGATAAAGGGTTTAACTATGACCCAACTGCTATGTCCAAGTTTATAGAGAAGAGTTTCTATGTGGGTGAAGAGGCTGCGGCTAAAGCAAAAGATGAAGAGACAGAAGCAC
>NZ_JAACKB010000173.1 GCF_010892395.1 Sulfurovum sp. bin170 | reverse complement strand
TGAGCAAAGGTGTTATTGTCCAGATTGTTATCTATCCAAAACTGCTCTAAGAGAGGTAGATTGTAGTTTATCCAGACAATAGTTCTATCTTTTGTTGCTACATCTCTATAAAATTTTTGATACGCCAACTTCTCAGCTGACCCCTCACTATAATAACTTAGAACATCATATGTAGTACCAAGATAGAAAACCGCTTTTTTACTATTCATCTCATTTTCTACATATTGAGAAGTTGGTTTAGATATGACATTTAGATCAAAATGTCCTAATAGATTTTCGAGAAATATTGCATTGGTTTTTCCCATATGCCCAAAAGAACCTGCTGTATCATAGAGAATAAGTACATCTTTAGCTGTGTCAGTAGATGTAACAACAGAGACTGTTCTCATCTGCTGTATAGCTTGATTACCACTTGAATCGTTAACATCATAAGTTACGGTATATGTTCCCAAAACAGCCGTATCTACAGAGTTTTGAGTAACTATATCTACTGTGACATCTCCATCTATATTGTCCTCTGCTGTTGCTCCTGCATCAATATAAGTTGTATCTTGAATGACGGTTACTAAAGAGTCACCTATCAGCGTAATAGTTGGTTTAGTGTTATCCTCTCCACCTGACATCTCAATATCATCTAATTTAGCATCTCCTCGGATAAGAAATGCGTTAACTGATATGAGTTCATTATCAATCTCAAATTTTTTCAAATCAGCCTTTATATCTCTACTGAAAGTTCTCCATTGACCATCTGTTGAATCTGTACCTAAGCCAAAATGGATATATTGACTACCGTTTGACATACCATAATCTACATCATGAGGTGTATAGTAGAGGTATCTGTATCCCTTTTGAGTGTTAATAAGAATATAGATAGTATAATATTCGCTACAAGAGATACTCCATGTTAAAAGGTTATCTTCTCTATTGTTCCACGATTGAGTCTCATCAAATGAGCCAAGAATGTAACCATTTTCCATTCCTGCTCCCATAAGCTCAATAATATTACTTTGCTTATCACTGTCAAAAACTCTTGAAACTACTGCCCCTGTTGGTATGTTATCATAAACTTGCCAACTTTGAGTACTGTTCTCATTCTCTGCATCTTCATAAACAATTGCTGATGCAAAGTTACCTAAAAGAATTATCATCAAAAAAATAGTTAAACTTTTTCTATAATTCATAAAAATCTCCTTATTATTATCTGTTTTATAAAAACAGATAATAACTAAAATCATATAAGTAAGAAGTGTTATATTATAATTATTACCATTACTTTATAATCTTTGAAGCTCTAACATATCGTTAAATAGAGACCATAGTGATTTTGATTTTGGTACCATATCTTGTTTGAAATACCACCAAAAATATCCACCTATATAGCGAGGATGTTTAATCTTTAAACTATAATATCGTTGAAGATAGTCTGCTTTATCTTTCTCATTTTTGGTACCTACCTCACCAAAGCCAAGTTTTGCATTAGGAAAAATCTCACCCAAATCAGAGAAAACACTCTCCCACTCTTTGAGTGATGGTCGATAATTATCACAATCTTCCTCATAATAGCTTATAAAAAGATAATCAACTCCATTTTTGACCTCCATGTTAAGCTGATCTGTAGCCCACTCTCTCATTTTTTCTGAAGGTTTAGCCCAACAACCATCATTATAGTTATAGTCATTATAATAGAGTGTTAAAGCAGTTTTGTATCCTCTTTTTTTAGCCTCTTCATGGGCGTGTATAGTTTTTTGTGCGACCATAGATGGCTCACCCGTCCATTCACCATTAACCTCATTTCCTATCTCCCATATATCAACTCTATCTCCATGAAGAGATAGATACTCATCTACTCTAGTTTTATACTCCTCAAAAGTATAATCATTGATATACTCTGAGTCAAATAGCTCTCCCATAATATCAGTATGTGGTGCAAGTTGATTTAGTGCAGTCGTGTACTCTTTTGCAGGTATTTTATCAAAAACGATTCGTGTTATGGTTCGTTTAGAGAGAGACTTTATAGCATCAATACTCTGATTTATATCTTTGATTGAGTCTAGTGTGAGACCATACAGATAGCTATCTTCCTCTATCTCATATGAAACTTCAGTTGATTTTATTGTGGTGTTATTTTTAGAATCAGATTGACAAGATATTAAAAAAATAAGAGTAGCAAATAGAATAGATAAAAACTTTATTTTATGTATCATATGTTTACCTTATAATATATTTTATACGAACATTATATCATAATTTACAATTAAAAACAATAGTTTTTCTACTCTATAAATCTTTCAAAAAAAGTAAATATAAAACTTTTTTTGACTCTATTTAGTTTTTTAGTTTCTGCAAGGATCAATAACTGATGCTTGGTTTGGATATAGATATATCTCAACTCTTCTATTCAATGCCATATTGGTAGCAGAAGTATTTGGTGCTATAGGTTTTGAGTATGAACACCCTTTTGAATAAACTGGGTTCTTAAGACCTGAGTGAACAGTATTTCCCACAGATCTAGCTCTTGCTTCTGATAGTCTTTGATTATGCTGATAGCTACCTCTATTGTCAGTATGTCCTACCGCTTGGATAATTGTGTTGTTATATTTTTGAAGCACAGGAATCATTTGTCTAATCTCTGCTTGTGCCGATGGGGTAGGGGTTGATGAGTTGGTTCTGAACATCATTGGGTCACGGAACATAATTTTGACGAACTTGTCTGTATTTGATACTACCAGTTCGTTATTCGAATTTTGTTCTGCTTGAGGGTTATTATCTACACTTGTATTGAGTACTTGTGCAACCTCTTTTGCCTGTTGGTCGAGGCTATAACCTACCGCAGCACCCACAGCAGCACCTATCGCTCCACCCATAACAGCTCTTTTACCTCTAGTACCACTTCTATCAGCCGTAGTTCCACCTACAATAGCACCTAGTAGACCACCTACAATAGCACCTGTGGATGTATTGTTAGTACTGTTACCTTGCTGAGCATTTGGAGTTGCTCCTCCTGTAGTAGGAACACAAGCTGATAGCATTAGTACGGCTACCGATGAAGCAATAATTGGTTTTATATATTTTTTCATTTAAGAATCCTTTTTACTTAGATTCTCGTAGTATACCAAATATTAGTTAAGTTTAGTTACTTCTGCTTCCTGGTTTGATTGCGACACTACCTGCCTTACATAATGGACACTCTTCTGGAGTGAACATTTCAAAAGTAAAGTCATCTAAAGCAAAAAGAGGTTTATCTGTTGGTAGTTTACACTCTAGTTTAGGTGTAGTATTAGTTCCTTCTCGTCTACAGAATCCTCTGTTTGCAAGTGATGCAAAAGCAACGACCTCTGCCCCAAGCTCTTCTATAATTTTAGCAGCTTCCATTGCAGAGCCACCAGTGGTAATAATATCTTCACATATTAGTATCTTCTCACCTTTTTTTACCTCAAAACCACGGCGAAGCTCCATTGTACCATCTTTTCTCTCCACAAAAATAGAGCGAGTCTCTAATGCACGAGCAAGTTCATATCCTGCCAATATACCACCAAGTGCAGGTGCACAAACTGTATCTATCTCTATACCACTCTCTTTTATGCTATTTGCCAATTCGTCAGCCAAAATTTTTGCTCTTTTGGGATCTTCAAGTACTTTTGCACTCTGTAGATAACGATTTGAATGATTTCCACTTGAGAGGATAAAGTGACCCTCTAGTAGAGCGTCAGCCTCTTTGTATATTCCTGCTACATCCATTCTCTTATACCTTAAGTATATCAGCTTCTTTTGAAGCTAGTACCGAATCAATCTGGGCTACATGTGTATCTGTTATTTTTTGGATTTCAGCCTGTCCTCTTCTTGACTCATCTTCGCTAATATCTTTCTCTTTTTCATAATCTTTTATATCACTGTTGCTATCTTTACGAATATTTCTAATGGCTATTTTTGCTTTTTCAGACATAGCTTTTGCCTGTTTTACGATGGATTTTCTCTGATCCATTGTCATTGCTGGGAAAAATAGTTTTATAAAGTCACCATCATTATTTGGATTTACACCAATATCAGCTTTTTGTATGGCTTTCTCGATAGTCGATAGCATATTTTTTTCCCAAGGTGTGATAGAGATAGTTGTAGCATCCATTGCTATTACATTTCCAACTTGATTTAGTGCTGTAGGTGTACCGTAGTAGTCTACTTTGATATGGTCAACGATATGGGTAGTCACTTTACCTGTTCTAAGTGTAGAGAAGTCTCTCTTGAGTGCATCAATACTTTTGGACATCTGCTCTTTTGTATGGTCATAGATTTCATTTAACATGATAATTTCCTCATAATTTAATTATGGAATTTTACCCTTTTTTTGCTTGAAAATGATAGAAGAGTAATTATACAGGAGAAAGCCCCTGTATAGTTACTTATTTTGTAGAGTTGTTTGAGTCTACTGCTGTGGGTACAGTTGTAGGTGAGTTTGTATCTACCTGTGTATCTACTGTTGTAGGTACAGATGTTGAAGTTGATATAGTATCTGCCACAGATTGGTTTTTCTCTTGGTTATAGAGGTATCCCATTGACAGTGTATTGATAACAAAAAGTAGTGCCAATCCAAAAGTAGCTTTTGCTAAAAAACTAGCAGGACCTTTTGCTCCAAACATAGACTCGTTACTACCACTATATGCACCAAGTCCCATGCTTGAACTTTTTTGTAACAAAACGGCAATAATAATAGCAATTGCTAAAACAATTTGAATAACTAATAGGGTTGAAATCATTCTTTCCTCTTTAATCGTTGGTATAATAATACCAAATTGGGTATAATTTCGGCGATTATACCCTAAAATGATTAAAACTGAGATAAATAGAGATAGATGAATATAGTTCAAGAGTTTTCACGCTTTGCTAACCAATATGATAGCCATAACAGTGTACAGTCGCAGGTTGCCAAAAAACTTGTCTCCATGATAGATAAGGGTGATTATCACAGGATTGTAGATATAGGATGTGGTAGTGGTTCTATATATAAAAATTTAATAGAGAGTAATATATCTTTTGAAAAATTTACAGCACTTGACTTATCCAAAGAGATGTTGGATATTCATCCTAGCTCTTTTAAAATAGAAAAACTCTGTTTAGATTTTAATAACCCTAAAAGTTTTGAGCAGTTAAAAAAAAGAGAGTATGACTTTCTAGTCTCATCTTCAGCACTTCAATGGAGTATGGATTTGGATATGACACTAAAAGAGATTAGTCAGCTCTCAAAATCTTGTTATCTATCTTTTTTTACAGATAGTACATTTGCTACACTACATAGAGTTGCAGGTGTCAAATCTCCTATCTATTCAGAAAAGAGTATTAAAAGTATGCTAAAGAGATATTATAATTGCTCTTTTGAGACAGTAGAGTATCGTCTCTCATTTGAGAGCGTTCATCAGATGTTTAAGTATATTAAAAGAAGTGGTGTAAGTGGTGGGGATAGAAAGTTGAGTTATAAACAGACAAAAGAGGTGATAAAAAACTATCCACTCGATTATCTGGAATTTGAGGTTCTGTTTGTCGTAGGGTCGGTGAAAACCGACCATCAACTGCTTTGGAAACGGAGACTTTAGTCCAATGCCAATGAATTAAGCTTTTTTTTGAATGTAATAGTTCGGGTGTAAACACGCCGATTCCGAAAATGCAAATTGCATATACGGAACCGATGGCTTC
>NZ_JAACKB010000172.1 GCF_010892395.1 Sulfurovum sp. bin170 | reverse complement strand
ATGGGAATCCAACCCCTCCTTACTTCTACCGCCTCTTTTAAAAATCTTCAAAAAAAGCTTTTGCGTATTGTATATTAATAACGATTAAAAGTTGTTTGAATCTATTCTTATTATACAGAAAAAAATATTTTTTAAATAAAAATATTTAATTATTTTTTTAATGAAATCAGCACATTTGTTCATCTCTTTTCACTATTTACTCTCATACTCCACCAATCTCTTATCAAACTCATCCAACCACTGTGCATCCACAAAAGATTTCAAGACCCGTTTAATCTCATAGCTCTCACTACTTTTAAGCTTCTTCAAAAAGCCCAAATCGACCACTTTTTTAATCAAACTCTCTATCTCTTTAACCTGTTTTACCTCATTGAAGCTCTCATTTAAAAAGAGTTCAAACATCTCAACTATCTCCTCTTTGCTAATCACGGCTCTGCTCTCGTCGCTCTGCATGTCAAATTGGGTAAGTCGTTTGCGTAAAAGAACTAAAAGTAGGCTCACTTTATAGCTTAGAGTTCGTTTTCGTAACAGTTTTGGGAAATCCTCCTCTAGCTCCAAGCTCTGTAGATAGGCGTATCCCTCTGCTTCATCGAAAATCACCTCTACGCCCAATGGTTTGAGATAGTCGCTAATGGTTGCAAATGATTTCTCTAGCTCTAGCCACTCTTTTGGGTTATCATTTTTGTATAGAACTCCGTTAAAGAGTTTGATTATCACCGTTGAAGTTACTTTATTTATCTCCATTTTTTTCTCCATTCCGTACAAATAGTACTCTATCCATCAAAACTCTCTTTTTTGCTCCTCGCTCATCCTCAATCACCATCTCATCACGATACTCATCTATATAAGAGTTGGTCATATTTTGAGCCAGTTTTAGATAAACCACCACCTCGGAGAGACCTTTTTTGATAGGATAGAGGCTATTTAACTCTTTTAGGCTAAATTGTGACTTCTGTTGGAGTAGTTTTTGGATATTCTGTTTCAAAACCATCTCATCCACATAGACCTGTGCGTAAAGTTTACTCAAATCTATCTCTACAATCTCCTCTTTTATCTCATGAGAAAACTCCTCTTTGCTACTTGGTGTAAAGAGTCGTTTGGAGGCGATAGACTCAACGGTTATCTTAACTCCATTGATACTAAAAAACTCTCTTTGCGTTGGGGGATTATCTTTTAATTTTATCGCTTTCTGCTCGATGCTATGGGCTAGTTCCAAGATTCGTCGATTCTCTACCCATAGCTTATCATCTATAAATCTTCGCAACTGCTCTATCAGTTTGCCCAAGACTCTGTGTGAATTCTCCCCACCACTTAGCAGATGATATTTGAGATTTTCTAGTTTTCTCTCACTATCCATCTCCTCAATCTGTGAAATTCTATAGAGATTATCCAAAAGCTCATCAAGATGTTCCATCTGTCTCATATCCATCAAAAAATCCCAAAAAGCGTAAAAACTCTGCCCCTGATTGCTCCCTCTGATGCTCTCCTCTATCTCAAAAATCTCTCCAAGAACCTCATCTTTGCTACTGTTTGCATTGGTAATCGCTTTTTTTGCCTCTTGGTTGAGTGTTCTAAAGTTATGCTCTATCTCCCTAAAATCCGATAGAAGTTCAGAGCTATTTTTCTGAATCTGCATAAAATGCTCTTTTATCTTTCTATCATCAAACCGTATAGACTCTCTTCTCTTTATCGCCTCTATCTTAGCGTCAATCTCTCTCTTTTCCCTCTCCAGCTCTCGGAATCTCTCCTCATCACTAAGATTGGTCTCAAACTCTAGCTCTTTTAGCAAAATCATGATAATATTAAGTTTGGACTCCGTAGCCACAAACTCCTGTTTTTGCAACCCATCAAGCCAAGTTATGAGTCTCTCGATATCAGGTGTGAGTTCATAAAGTGGCTCATCACTCTCATAACCGTAGTATTTTCTTAGATAACTACTCTTTTGATTGGTAAAATCATCAAGATAGGATTTGGCTGTTTTTGGGTATTTAGGTTCATCATATCCTTGGTTTAGATTATAGAGAAAATCATCCAATTTGGTCAAAATTTCACTCTCTTTGAGTGTCTGCGTCTGTGTTGACCTAAAGCTGTGATGGAAAAAAGCTACAATCATAGCGAAGTTGTCAGCGTTTAGAAGTTGCAGGGCTTTGTGGTTTGTTTTTTGATATTTT
This sequence comes from Sulfurovum sp. bin170, assembly GCF_010892395.1. Classification (GTDB taxonomy): domain Bacteria; phylum Campylobacterota; class Campylobacteria; order Campylobacterales; family Sulfurovaceae; genus UBA1140. The sequence goes on along the minus strand of NZ_JAACKB010000172.1, from coordinate 8,061 downwards.
AACTGTTCGTAAGTCATGCCGAAGTATATCACAGATTAATTATAGATAGAGGGATTCGCTCCTGTTCCAATCGGAATCTTTTCTGATAAAAATCATCTTTTAGTCTCTCAAAAACACTCTGCTCTTCACTGGTTAAACTCTTTAACTCCCCCAAAAATCTTTTGGAATCACTCTCCTCTACAGCCAACTGTTTACATGAGTAAATGACCTTCTCATCCATGCCAAGAGATTTGATATGTAAAAAATAGCTTCGTATTTGTGAGAGCATAGCAAACCCATGTGTATCAATATCACCCCAGTAGAAGAGTTTTTTCTCTCTCAACCACGCTACATCTTTGAGACTCTCTACCCCATACCCAAGCCCAAAGATAACCATAGCCCCTTTGATATTGGGAAAGCTCAATCCATTAATCTTGTTCTCGGTAATATAGACTGTTTTGGATGCCAAATCCAATTTTTTGAATTCATCAAGAGGCAGAGAGATATCGCTTAGACCGTGAATATAGAGTGATTTATCTAAGATACGGAAACGAATAGTAGGCAAATCATATCTAAGTCCATACCTCCTCTCAAAACCATGATGACTCAATTTGGTAACGGTATTATCAAAAAAATCTGACTCCAAAATAGTAGATAATAACTTATCAACTATCTTCTTATACTGCTCTATAAACTTTGTATCCACCCCCTCAATCTCCAACTCTCGAATATAACAGTTGGGTTTAGGATGAGCCACAAAATAGTCACAAACAGCCAAAAGCTTCTCCCAAATCTCATCATACTCCATCACCAAACTAGGATTCTCTCTCAATAGAGTCTCCAGTTTTGGAAATTTATCAAAACTCATCTGACAGAGATAGATATGTCTCTCAAAAGCCCTCTCTTTGGATAGATATTTCAAAAACTGCTCTTGGTTAAGGTGTAGAACTTTGGGAATAGACTGCTCTCCAAGTGAACGATAGCCAATCTGCTGAAACTCTATCTTAAAAGGGCTTCGATTCAACTCCTCTATCCACGCTCTAATCTCTGTAAAATTATCTTGAATATTTTTTTGGGATAACCTTTTGAACTTTATAAGAACACTAAAAGTTCCATTGTTGAGATGAGCCTGTAGATGCTCCCCTTTTTGATAGATAGTGCGTAATTTTTGCATTATCTTTTTGGGAGTTTGAAGAGCTAGTGACATACTCTACCCCAACTTCACCCGAGGGTCAAATATGGTATAGGATATATCCGTCAAAATCAACCCAATAATATAAAGCACCGACCCCAAAAATACCATCGCCTTTACAATAGCAAAATCCTGTGAGTTAATAGCATCAATGGTATAAGAGCCAAGCCCAGGAATTCCAAAAAATGACTCCATAATCAAGCTTCCCATAAAGAGCGTTGGAATCACCACCACCACACCTGTTAAGATTGGTAACATTCCATTACTCAACACATGCCCAAAGAGTACACGAAGTTCAGACAGCCCTTTGGCTCTCGCTGTTCGTACATAGTCTTGGTTTATCTGCTCCAAAAAGATAGAGCGATACCAACGCACCCCTGCACCGATTCCTGCAAAGACTCCTATCATAATAGGCAGAATAATAAATTTGACCCCACCCCAACCTGATTCAAATCCAGAGATTGGAACCCAATGGTAGATTTTGGAGAGTAGCACCTGTCCTGCTATGATATAGAAAAGAGAAGAGATAGACATAATCATCACAGCTACAATCATCATGCTCGTATCCAACATAGAGCCTCGAAAGAGAACCAACAGCAGAGCCAAAGAGATATTGGTAATCAGAGCTATTGCAAAAGTAGGCAGTGCAATTGCTAAACTGGGCATCATTCGCTCCTTGATGTCACTCCCTATATCACGCTTTGCATCAGAAAATCCAAAATTAAAGGTAAAAAGTTTGAGCGACTCTTGGACAAATAGCGTATCGGTCACGGTGGATATTCCATCTGCTTCTCCATTGACAAACAGAGGTTTATCATATCCTCTCTCCACTTTCCAAGCCTCTATCATCTCAGGAGTCACCTGTTTTGCACCAAGTTGTGACCGTGCCATATCATCAGGAGTATTTACCATAAAAAATAGCATAAATGTTATTAGGTTGACACCTATTAGGATTGGGATAGCGTATAGTAATCGTTTTATAATGTATGCGAACATCTATTTAAACCTCACTTGTAAATTTATCTTGGAATATCTACTCTTATTGTACATCTATAACCTCCCAATATCCACCTTTGTCGGCACCAACTCGCTTCAATATCTTCTCTTTTTTTAATTTTTGAATCTGCCACTCGACACCTTTTTGTGTAATATCTAGTATATTGGCTAACTCTTTAGTCGTAATATTTGCATCATCTTTAATCAAATCTATAATTTTCTCCCTAGTTTTCTCCCTAGTTTTCTCCCTAGTTTTCTCCCTAGTTTTTACTTTTTTACCCAACTCTTTATTTGGATAACTAGAAACAAACTCCACCGTCAACCCATCCAAAAATTTAAAAGAGGGAACTGTACCATTATAACTTTTAGTAGCACTAATAACCGTCTCAATCCCTCGCCCCCAAGATTCAATAAACCCTGCTCTAAAAAATACACTAGCAATATCAGGATTAAATGGAGCAGAGCTGTGTTCGCCTAACAGTGTATCCAAAGTCCAAGTGAGGGGAAGTTCACCTACATTAAAGATTGTCATTTTATGGTGATAAACCCTTATCTGAATCGGTACACCTCGGCTATAATCTTTATGCACAATAGCATTATGAATAACCTCTCTTAGTGCATCAGTATCATAATCATAGCGTTCAATCCGACTAATACCCTCATAAGAGATAAGAGCTTTCATATACTTAGTAAGCAACAAATCCATAGTCTTCTCAACCTGATTAAAAAGGTTACCCTCAATAACATCTTGATACAAAATAGTTGAGCTATCTTCAAAATAGGCTATCTTGACATAACACCCTGTGAAAAATAGTTGTGGCTCTTTATGGAAAAGTAAAACAGCAGACCTTTTTAGATAGCCACCCTCTTTTAGTCGTAACTTTTTTACAAGCTCATCGTAACTCTTGGGTATTGCCTCTTTCTCCAACCGTTTAGAATCAATAGCTTTTTGGATAAAGAGTTCAAAAGTATCTCTATCCAAATCATCAACCGTTACATTTGGCAACGGCACAGAATCCCAATGTTTACCATATTTTCTAAGTAAAAAACTATCTAAAGCTTGACCTTTTAGCTCCTGTTTTGTACTTCCTGTTCGGTAATGATATTGCCCTTTATAGTTAACAGGATTGGGGTAAGAGTCGGTGATGATTTCAAGATACTCTAAATCATTTTGAGTAAAAAGATTGACATCAATAATGACACCTAAAACATCTCTAACCTTATTTGGAATATCTTCTAAAAGTTTTTTAGCGTTATTTATACCAATAACTTTGCCGTTATCATCTACACCTATAAAAAGCTTCCCACCATCCGCATTGGCAAAGCCACAAATCCACTTGATATACTCATCTCGCCATGACTCTTTGAATTCATTGTTTTGATTTTCTACTGTTTTACTATTTAACATCTATCTCTCACTCCTAACCACAGCCTTCTGTCGCCCCTGATAAGCCCTATAGAGAGGATATATCATCAAAACAGGAAAGAGTAAAAATAGTACCAAAGGCAAAATAACAGGCTGATTCCACTCCTCCTGTTTTTTGGCTCTAAGCTCTGCATCTATTCGTTTATACTTTAGCGTATTGTTTGCCATCGCATTTGGCAAGATATTTTTGAACCAACTATGTGAAAGAGCCAAGGATTTGGGATGAATCCCCCAAACCCACGGTGCATCCTCTCTTGCAATACCCAACATCTCTTGTATCTTTTTCAGACGATCTGGAGAGTTTTTCATCGTTTTTATCTCTTCAAATAGCCTGTCAAACTTTGGGTTTTGATAGTTTGAGCTATTTATCCCTGCTCCGTTGGTATTAACAGAAGCGTTTGCACCATAGAGAAGAAAGAGAAAATTTTCAGGGTCAGGATAATCAGCATTCCAACCCCATGAGAAGAGTTGTGCTTTTCCTTTTCGCACCTTATCTTGGAAACGGTTATAGTCTGTCGAGCGAATGACCAACTGAATTCCAAGCTTGTCAAACTGCTTTCGTCTCCAATCCATTCTTGCTCTATCGTCAGGGCCTGTGGCTGTTGTATCGTAGTAGAGTTTCAAAGGTTTACCTGTTTTTGTAGAGATTCCATTAGGGTAACCTGCCTCTGCTAATAATTTTTTGGCAATCTCTAGTGACTTTCTAACTCGTTTGCCTTCTACCCAATCATAGACAACTCGGTTTGTTCCCACCTCACCCTCAAGATAACCAAAAATTCCAGGGGGGATTAGACCTTGTGCGGGTATTCCTCGCTCATTTTGGAAGATAGAGATATACTCCTCCTCATTCTGGGCTATGCTTATCGCTTGACGCAACTTTTTTGCTGATTCACTGTAGCCACCTACAACAGGGTCAACCATATTGAATGCTAGATAGAAAACCGACGGTTGCACAGAACCTCGTAACACTATCCCTTTCTCTCTCATCTCGTCACTAAGTCCCATATTGCCACTAGTAGAAATCTGCACTGCTTGGTCAAAGGCTTCAGAACTGATTCCAGAAGCATCATAGTAGCCTTGTAAAAACTTATTCCACAGAGGAATGCTCTCTTTTTCGAGTGAGTAGATTATCTCTTTGATAAGAGGTAGTTTTTTACCTGCATCAGCTAATAGCTCTTTTGAAATATTTGATTTGGCTATCTCATCTTGACTAAGAGTTGGATAGAATTCGTCATGATAGTTTGGATTTACCAATAGTCTCATCTGCCTGTTTGGGTTGTTCTCTGCAAGATAGTAAGCACCCGTACCAACAGGAAACCAGTTTAATGTTAAGTTCTTCTCTATCAAACCTTTTTGTTGATAAAACAGGTCAGCCTCCCAAGGAATTGGAGCAAAAAAGTACATCGTAAGCCAGTATTGAAATTGAGGATATCGACCTTTTATTTTGATTATTAAGGCGTTATCTTCTATAATTTTTACCCCTGAAATATTGTAAGGTCTCAAATCTAAAAACTCTTTTTTATCTTTAGCTATTTTTGTAATCTTCTTGGAAAACTCTTTTAGACCTACAATATAATCTTGCATATTGTCCAAAATAGGTGAGTGTTTCTGTCTCACTGCCATTCTCTTGATAGCATAAGCGTAATCCTCTGCTTTGAGATATCTTGTTCCAAATTTCTCAAAATCATCTAGCGAATTAATACTCTCTAACTCCTCTTGATTCAACGCACCATAGAGTAGAGTTCCATTTTTCTCTTTAACAAAAGAGGGGTGATTTTGATACTTTATATCATCTCTAAGCTCCAAATGATACTCTGAAAAAGCAACCCTATCCGAACTCTCTTTTACCTCATTACCGTTACTATCCAAATAGGTAATTGTTGGCATCTTTTTTAGTGTCAGTGGCTCTAGTGTATAGGGTTTTTTTAGGTAGTTATACTGCAAAGGAGGTTCGTAAATATTACCGATAATCGCCCACTCATTGGAGCTATACGACACAACAGGGTCTAGTTTTTTTGGAGGTAAGTTAAAAGATGAGAATAGTATATTCTCTTTTACTTTTTTATCATCGTGGGGGCTATTCCAAATATTGGCATGGGTACTACTGATTATAAGTGATACAAGTATGATTTTAAAAAAATATATTTTCATGATGAATAATTATATCGTTTATTCTCTTGATAAATAGATTAAAAAAGTATTAAAAATCAGCTAAACACAAAATAGAATATTATATAATTTTTAAAAACAATAACTGGAGAATGATTACTATGGAAAATTTAACAAAAGTTGATTCAAGTATGGTATACGCTATAGGCTATGATAGTAATACTAAAGATTTAGATGTGGTATTTAATACTGGTAACATTTGGATTTATAGAGATGTCCCTCAAAATGTATATAAAGAGCTATTAAACTCCCGTTCAGTTGGTACATTTATGCTAAATAATATTATAGATTACTATAAAGAGTATAAAACAAATTAACTCTATAGTAGAAGTTTAGCACTTGCAACGCAAACAGCCGACTCGCTCTTTAGAATAAGAGGTGAATCAAATCCAATAATACTCTCTTCTACAAAAAGAGCCATCTCATCTTTTGTAAAACCACCCTCACAACCAACCACTATAGTCTCTATATCAACATCTTTATCCAAAAATTTATCAGAGAAGTTCAAAGCCATAGCATCAGGATTCTGTTTTAAAAACTTTTCTAAACTATTTATAGAGACAAGTTTCATTAACTCACTTCGTCCGCACTGTTGAGATGAGTTTAGCAGTATCTTTTCAAAACGGCTAAAATCTAGTTTGAAACTTTTTTGTGAACGCTGACAATAGATAAAACTTATCTGTTCTACTCCCATCTCATTAAGTGTTGGCAATATTTTTTCGATGCTTTTTGGGTCAATTACACACCAACCAATGTGTAACTTTTTTTTGGCTTTTACCACTAATTTTTCTGAATTTTGTAAAACAAGATGAGCCTCTTTTTTGTCCAATAAGTCTATTTTGTAATAGTAAATATTCTCATCTTCAAGGTTACGCAATGCAATAACCTCACCCTCTCTATGGCGACGCACCTTGAAGATGTAGCGATGGTCGTCTCCTTTTAGCAGTAGTGTTGACTCTTTTGCTTGTTTATGGTATAGATACTGCACTCTAATTTTCCATCACCTTATAAACAAGAATCCCCGCCACCATAGTGATATTAATCAACGAATACTTTATAGATATAGCTCTCATATTGGCTCTACAATTCTCTTTTGAGCCAAGCGTATGCAACATAGCAAGATACTTAATCGACTCAATAGCACTCAAAAGAATATAGAACAGAATCATAATCGCCATACTCATATTAAAATCCATCTGGACAAAGACAAATCCAACAAGACCAGAGAATGCTACAATGTTAATCATTCCATGAGTGAAAAACATATATATCCGTTTTCGTTTTATGCTCTTAGCACAATCTCTACTCAAAAATGGAATCAACATACCCAAAACCAACAGACCAAGCAATACATATACCAACGCCCCATGATAAACCATCATCTCATCATACTCACCAAACATCAAATCCCTTTATTAGGCTTCTTGTAAAACTTATTTGGAATCGGAGGCTTTAGCCCCGAACAAGACGAAACTAAAGTTTTCGTTTCCTAGTTTTAAAAGATGTCAATTATATTTTAGATGAGATTATACCCTATTTTGATATAATCAGCAAAATTATAAAAAAGGTCAATATTATGGTTACTATTGATGAAGCACTAGATATTATCTACGCCACCGTTACACAAAAAAGCAGACACATTATCCCTATCGAAGAGAGCATAGGTTCTATCTCAGCCAAGAGCTACAATGCCTCGTTTGATTTGCCACGATTTGATAACTCGGCGATGGATGGCTATGCTGTTAAGTTAGCCGATGCAGGAAAAGAGGTGAGCGTTAGAGAGATTACCTACGCAGGGGATGCTCCACCAGAGAGTTTTTTGGAGGGTGAGGCTGTCAAAATTATGACAGGAGCGCCAACTCCAAATGGGTGTGAAGCGATAGTTCCCATAGAGGATGTAGAGAAAACTACTAATGGGATTATACTTCCTCTAAACATTAAAGAGAATGCCATGATTCGTTGGAAGGGTGAAGATATAAAGAGTGGAAAAACTTTTATGGATTCAAATGAGAAGATAACAGCCTACTCTCTCGCCTTACTCTCTTCCCAAGGTATTACACATATAGAGGTTTATAGAAAACCAAAGGTGGTAATCTTTAGTACAGGTGAAGAGCTAAAGGCTCACTATGAGAGGATAGAAGCTCATCAACTTTACAACTCAAATGCTCCAATGTTCTATGCTCGTGCAAAAGAGCTTGGTTGTGATGTCTCCTATATCTCTAGTTCAGGAGACACAATTGAGGAGCTCAAATCATCTATCAAAGAGGCGATGGATGCAGACCTTATTTTGACTTCTGGT
>NZ_JAACKB010000171.1 GCF_010892395.1 Sulfurovum sp. bin170 | reverse complement strand
CAAGTTGAAAAACTTGATATTATCCTATCTATTAAGGAAGTTGATAGATGTGAATAGCATTCTTAAGAGCATGTCCAATAGGTGCTATAGGTGTACCACCAGATTGGTTTATACCCTCTAATATGTAGAGTTCATTATTAATAATCTCAACGCCACGAGGGTCATAAACACCATTGTCACGCATATTATAGGTTGCTAGTATCTCTTTAGTCTGCCAGTCAACTTTCAAAAGCTCAAAGTCCGATGTTGTAACCCACAGTATACCTTCTGAATAAGCTAAACCAACGATTCTCCCTGATGGAATATCTAGTAATTTATTACTTAAATCTACTTGATTGGTTTCAAAATTATATATATAGAGATCATCAGTTATTGATACAACAAAATCACCTTCTATAAACTGTGTTGCAGAGTATTCTGTTCCAACATCAAATTTTCTATAATCACTAAGAGCAAATGAGTCATTAATATTCTCTCTTGTTAGTTTAAATACAGCTGCAGTCCCAGGTCCATCTCCTGTAAAGATATAGAGTGTATCTGTGGCCGCATCATATGCAGATGATTCTATATCACATGCACCTATCTGGTCTTCACATGTTGCTTGTATATCTCCATTAGTAAAGCCTCCTAAATCTGCATCATCAAAAACAGATTTAATCTCTTTGGTTGTCAGATCCATCTCATAGATATGGTGAGAGTCATCATCTGTCATCCAGAGGCTATTATTCTCTGAAACATATAGAAGAGCCTCCCCATCTCTAAACTCTTCTAGTCCTGTAATATTAGATATAACGATGCCACCTGTCTCATTTAGGTCACTATTTTCTCTAAGAGTAAGCTGTTGTGCTACTATCTCTCCACTCTCATCTCTCCACTGATTTGCAGAACCAAATGTACTGATAACTTGTGTATCACCATCATCACCATAACTATCTGATAGTGGCGTTACATCTAGATTTGGTTCAGCTTTTAGCTTATAGACCTCTTGGTTGTCTACAACAGCATTTTTAACCCCCTCACCACTTTCTGAGAGTAGCATATTGTCTCCATTGACATTAAGAATAGATATACTAATATCATTATCATTTAAAGCAAACAATCCAATTTGATTTGTTAGTTCATTTTTATTGATATTTAACTTCCAATCGGCCTCATTAGGAGCAAACGGTGCATAGGTCATATCTGTAGGTTCATCTGATATAGTAATAATCGTACCTTTTCGAAGATATGACAATGTTAACAACTCTGGGATATTTGCTGAAAAAACTTCAAGCCCACTCTCTTTTATAGTTATAGTAGCATTTTGTAGATTTAGATAGTCTCTAGTTACCATCATCTCAAACCATGAACCACCATTTCCTTCGACAGTTCCAAAATAGGTATCATATCCACCATCTTTTAATAGTTGAGTAGGTGCAACAGCACTATACTCATTTAGAACTAATGAAGAGTTATTTTCAGGTGTAGTCTCATTTATATCAGGAGAGTACTCTTTGATATAGGTAAAGTCTTGAGTTACTGTTGTGCCACTACTATCTATCCACTGATTTGCAGCTCCAAATGTACTGATAACCTGCATACCAACATCATCTCCATATGCAAGGTCATCAGGAAATATATCAAAAGCTGGATCTTTTTTTAATTTAAAGACCTCTCTACTATCAATTCCTGATCCTAGAATAGCTTCTCCAGCTTTTGTTAGTAGTATAGTACCATCTGATGAGCTAACTGAAATACCTAAGTTTCTATCTGAAGTCTCAAAGCTACCAGATAGAGTTACCAACTCATTAGCATTTAAATTTATAGTCCAATCAGGATTGTTTTCATCCAACGGTGCATATGATAAGTCTGTAGCTTCATGAGATATAGTTAGAATAGTACCTTTTTTTAGAGAACTAAGCTCTGCTAAGTTAGGAAAATTTGCTGTAAAAATTGAACTGTCAATATTTTTGAACACCTCAATAGTAGAGCCTTGAATATCAAGAGAATCCTCTATAACCACTAGCTCTAACCAAGAGTCACCATTTCCATCTATAACTCCAAAATATGTATCATACCCATCATCTT
>NZ_JAACKB010000170.1 GCF_010892395.1 Sulfurovum sp. bin170 | reverse complement strand
TTATCTGTGAGGATTGGAGGCAATCCTGTCACCTCTCCAAGAGAGACCACCTTTCCTGTCTGTGTCAACTTGACCAGCTCATTTTTGAAGAGTCCATAGATATAGTTATCCTTGCCAGAGTAGGCTAGGGCATTATAGAGTTTGAGGTCACCAAAATCATCCATCACCTCAAATCCAAATGGGGTTTTCTCTGTATCAATTTTATGTAGCCACATCTTTCCTGTCTCCAAACTTCCTCTTTTGATACTACTAGAGAGATACATCGTATCATCACAAGTAAAAGGGTCATCGTTATGTTCATCATCATTTTGGATAGTAGCATCAGCCTTCTTAACAGTGGTTTTGAGATTAACAGGGTTATGAAGATAGATGTAGAACTTCTCATCAGGTTCAATATTCCTATCACCATTAATCGTCACAAGTATGGAGGCTGTTGTGTTCCCCTCTGGGATAATAAGCGTTCCTACTGCTACATCATAGTCACCATCTTTGGAGGAGCTACTACTATCTTGTGCTGTTATATCCTCTGTGTAGTAGTCAATCGAAGTCTCTGCAAAAGCAGGAGCATCAAGACTTAGAGTGATATTCAACTCTTTTGTTCCCAAATTACCTTCCTCAATCAAATAGCTACTCCCCGTAAAACTGATGGTAGGATAACTCCCATCATCATTGATAATAGTACCTATTGGATTTTGCATTTCTGAGATAGTGAGGTTCTTTTCATTGTTGATAATCAAACTAAAGCTCTCATCACTCTCCACAGCAGTGTCACCATTAACTTTGATAGGAATGGTAATATTGCTCTCTCCACCACTAAATATATGGGTTTTGGTATCAATAGTATCATAGTCACTACTTCCATCAGCCGTAATATTTTCGGTATGGTAGTCAAATGATGACCCTGCCAATGCTGGTTGGTCAAGTGTCATGGTAAAGTTCAAATCCACCTGTCCACTATCTCCCTCCATAACGGAGTATGAGTTAGTTGTAAATGTTAGATTTGGATATGAGCCATCATCATTAATTATAGTTCCTGTAGTCTGGTCACTGTTCAATAGATTTAGATTTGTTAAGTTTGAAATTTTTAGGTAAAATGACTCATCACTCTCTATATCTGTATCACCTAAAATAGGTACAGATATGGTAACTTTGGTGCTTTCTACAGCTATGCTCTTATCACCATAAGTGTGGCTATAGTCACTACCATTTGTTTCGGCAGTTCCATCTCGTGTCTCATAGTGAAATGTTGCCCCTGCTAGTGCAGGTTGAGTTAGTGTGAGATTAAACTCCAAACTCCTCTGCTCACTATCTCCCTCTAAGATAGAAAAACTGTTATCATCAAAAGCGATAGATGGATAGGAGCCATCATCATTGATAATCCTATTTTGTGATGAGTAGTTGATAATATGCTCTCCTGTAATAGACATCTTGATATACTCATTCTCTTCAATATCATCATCTCCAATAATATCTACATAGACAAACTTCTCTATCTCCCCTTTGTTAAATGTAACCGTTCCACTTTTATGTGCGTAGTCACTATTAGCAGTTGCTGTTGGGGTTGAACCATCTCCTGTCTGATAACTAATTGTCAAAGGGGTATCAAGAGGATAGGCTTTGTTGTCGGCAAGAAAAATTTTAAACTGCATCTGATTTGTATCACCAATATTTCCCTCTTGGACGCTAGAGCTTGTTATGTCAACTTCTATCGCATCATTATCATTAATATAACCACGAACCTGAGTAGTTTTGAGTGTTCCTACATCAGTATTGGCAAGGTTGAGGTAAAATCTCTCTTGCAATTCAGGAGCTAGGTCTCCTATAATAGGTACATAAACATAAACATAAGATTCTCCTTCTGGAATAGTTACTGTTCCAGAGGTACTGTTATAGTCTTCACCTGCTGTTGCAGTATTATCGCTAGTATTATAGGTTATGGTCACACCACCTACAGGAGCGATTCGATTAAGATAAAACTTAAATCTTAAATCATTAGTAGCTGAGTCTCCTTCGGTGATACTTTGATTATTAGAGCGTATTTCTAGTGGAGCCAACTCATTATCCACAATGGTTCCAGTACCGTTATTTAATGTGCTATAACCTGTTTCAGTTGTACTTATCTGAATATAGAAGTTCTCATTCCCCTCATAGATAGTATCATCAAGCAGTTCTATCTCAAAATTTCTCTCTGATATACCTGCACCAAAAAGAAGCCAATCAGACTTGACAACATAATCATCTCCTGCTGTTGCTGTACCATTGAGTGTCGAATAATCAACAGTTATGGGTAGGATGGGAGCTTCTGATATAGTTATTGTAAATGTCATTGTTCCACTATTCTCATTGGCAGAAACATCTGATATGGAGATGGAAATATCTTCACCATCTGCGTATAGTAGAGTTGAAAATAGTAGAGTTAATAGGAGTAGTAACTTTTTTAAAAGCAAGTTCATCTTTAGCCTTTCTTAATTTA
>NZ_JAACKB010000169.1 GCF_010892395.1 Sulfurovum sp. bin170 | reverse complement strand
CCATACTACAAGATAGGTGTAAAATAGCTGTACGATAATAGTAAGATAGCTGTAAAGCTCTTTTTTCTTACTATTAATTATATATTATATAATTAAAAAGAGATTAATTATATAATGAAAAATATAGAAGATAAACCACTCAATCTATCCAAAGAACTGCTTGATAGTTATAAACTTAACAATAATAACATTATACTCTATCCTATATATTATAAAGATAAAATTGAACTAGAAGAGGTGCTAACAATAAGTAGCAAAGAGGGGAAACTATCTGTAGATATTAATAGTCAAATAAGAGAAGATGAACCAGACTTTTCAGAGCTTGTTCTATTTATCAAAGAGGTTGAGGAGTTTTTACTTTTAGAAGATGAGAAGATTATCGAAGAGAAGTTGAAGAGTTTTAATAGTCAATATATGACTATAGCTACTCCTATCTTAGATATGATATTTGAAGTAGATGGGGATTTGAAGATTTTAAGAGCAAAAATAGATTTTGACTCTTTTATGGAGAGTTATCGCTATGAAGCTTTGGAGTATGGTCTCTACTTTTTAAGTGAAACCATACTACCAACTGTTCCCAAAGATACCAAGAAGATATATCTTGCATCCAGCTCAGGTTTGAATAAGATGTCATCTTACTCAATCTAATGAGTAGTGACATCAGATAGGATTTAACCTTCGTCGTTGTCACTGTTATTCATAGGAAATCCTTCATTTTGATTTTGTATTACGCATACAGAACTAAATAGACAACAAAAATCTATTCTGTTACGGTTTTTTAAAAAAAAATGAAAAATATCAATAAAAATCTTCTATTCTTTAGAACTGATGAGAAAAAAAGCTTTAATAGCTACCAGTTGATAGAGAACTCCTCTCGCTCCAAAACTCAGTTTGGGAGCGAGGGTATAGTTATTTATGATATTAGAAAAAAAGTTAAAGAGATAGATAAAAAAGGTAAGATTGCACTCCAATCACTACAAATACTAATAAATAAAAAAGTCTCCAAACAAGAGGAGAAGATAGCATATAGAAATCTTGATACTTTTTTGGTCGCTACTCCAGCTTTTAGAAAATATATTCGTGGCATGAGAGCTACAGAGGTAGAGTCTCTAAAACGAACTGTTATCAATAGTATGTTTGAGAAGATATATGATAATATCACCAAAAATAGAGGAGTAAGTAATCTTCGCTTTGCACTGGTTTTGTTAAAAGAGGAGTTAAACGAGTTTGACAACACTCTTCTTAGTCATATATTTTATGATATTCAAAATGGTATAAATATTAATCGTGAAGTGGAGAAGAGATTTGTTACGCAGATTAAAGAGTCAATCAACCAAAAAGAGTTAGTTATAGAGATAGATACCCCAAAATACAGTCTAGATGATGAAAAAAAATTTATCAACTTACTATTAAATACTCTACTCTCTATGCACTCTTATACTAATTGCGATAGAGAGAAGATTGCTATTTTGGTCAGCTATATGTGCTATATTGCCTCTACAGAAGATATTAAAACAACCAAAAAAGAGGGTATAACAAAAATACAGATAGCTCACTCCTTTATGATATTGGTTGAGTATCAGGCTAAATACAACTGTTCCCATTTTATTTCAGTGTTAAAAAAGTTCTTGAAAGATAGAGATAGAGATAATATTGAAGAGTTCTTAGCCAAAAAAATATGTTTAGAGAAAAATACTCTAACTATAAAAGAGGGAACCCTGCGACAAAAAAATCTAAAATTTTTAAATAATCTACTAATAATGGGTCATTTTTTTAGACTCATATCAGGGGAGAAAAATATAGAATCAGTTCTATCATCCCTTCAAAAAAAAGTTTTAGATAAGAGTATGGATACAAAAGGATACTCTCAAGAGATTATAAGCTCTAAATTTTTAAAACTATTTGCAAAAGAGTATCGTAAAAAAGATTGTAAGCAAAGACTAGAAGATTTTTTCAAATCTTTTAGAGTTCATCTGACTCCTCAGAAAAAGCCCCAACAGAGGTCAATCTATCATACCGTTGCTGTAACATCTCCTCAGTAGATAACTCTTTTAAGGCACGAACTCTCTCTAAAAAATAAGTTTTTACAATCTGAGATGCTAACT
>NZ_JAACKB010000036.1 GCF_010892395.1 Sulfurovum sp. bin170 | reverse complement strand
CCTACCTCGACCCAAGGGTACGAGGTATTGGCATGAACATTTATAGACTACAAATTCCAAATTATTGAATACTTATGCAGTTCCTGCGATGCAGAGCATCGGGGAATTAAACCCTACTATAGATTAAAAAAGGATAACAATGCAAAAACATTATGTAATAGGTGACATCCACGGAGAGTATCAAACACTTTTGGCACTAATCGCCAAACTGCCAAAGAATGCAAAGCTCATCTTTGTGGGTGACTTGATTGACCGAGGCTCACAGAGTCGTGAGGTGGTGGCATATATACGCAAAAATGGTCATCAAACTGTTATGGGAAATCATGAAGTGTTTATGATAAAATATGGAGAGCGATTTGCACAGCATCTTTTGGCAGATGTGAATGTTGATATGAATAATACATGGATTAAAAATGGTGGGATAAAGACGCTTTTATCTTATGGTCTGTTAGAAAAAGCAGAGGATAGTTCTTATCAAATCATCAAAGAGACAGAAGCAATAGAGCAACTACAAGAGGATATAGAGTGGATGAAAAAGCTACCTATCTATCTTGAACTTGATGCGAAACATTCATCAGATAAGAAAGTGGTGGTCTCTCACAGCAATATCTCAAAAGTTTGGACGATTCGTAACGACAAAGAGAAGAGAAAAGAGCTTATATCCGAAACTCTTTGGACAAGAGATAAAGGAATTTCTAATGAGATTGATATTTTTAATATCTATGGGCATACGCCACAAAAACATGGTGCAGAGATAACCGATGATTTTGTTAATATTGATACGGGGTGCTGTTTTTATTCTATAAAAGATAAGAGATATGGACGGTTGAGTGCTTACTGTGTTGAGAGTGGTGAGGTTATTGAGGTTGGGAAGGTGTAGGGGGCGATTGCCATCGCACCAATTAAAATAGATAGGAGGAGAAAAAAATGCATAAAACAGACCTAAAAAACATACGAAACATAGGTATTTTTTCAGACAGTGACAAGCAGAAAATAAATTTTACCGATAGAATAACATCTTATACACCACTTGAAGAGAGGATGAGGGATGGACAAGCTCTAGATTGGATGGAAGGAGGATGTGGAAGACACGAAGATATGCTTTATACACTTCAAGCTGTAACAACTAGTTGGTTAGGGCAACAGATTAACATTGTTGATGTACCTACCTTTCTTGACTTTGAGAATAAGTTTGAACGCTCTATGCAGGTTATTGATGGGGGAATCTCTCTTTTCTCTGCTGTTGAGGGGGTACAACCTAACGCCATAATGTTATCAAAAGAGCGAGTAAAACATCTTATTCCCTCTATAGCTTTTATCGGTCAGGTGGAGAGAGGGGGGGCTGATTTTTTTGGTGTAGTTGAGCAGATATCTGACAGACTCAAAATCAATCCACTGATTATACAGCTACCTATCTATAGTGATGAGAAGTTTGAAGGTATTATTGATTTAATAGCGATGAGAGAGTTGGATTGGCAAAAAGAACAAGACTTTTATTACTCCAGAGACGATGTAAAAGAGAGTCTGATTCGTCAGGAGTTTCGCAACCAAGCTAAATCATATCAAACTAAGATGTTAGAACAACTAGCAGTTGTGGATGGTAATGAGAAGCTTTTGGCAAAGTTTTTGGAAGATGAGGAGATAACCCAAGAGGAGATTGTAGAGGCTATCCGTGTGGCTACGCTCTCTATGGCTGTAGTTCCTATACTGCTTGGTTGTGCCTCGAAAAACAGAGGTATTCAGATGTTAGTTGATGCAGTGGTGGCTTATCTTCCATCTCCTCTTGATGCCCCTGCTATTCAAGTAGATGCAGTAGGTTATGAGAATAGAAAGCTAATGGTCAAATCAAGTAACAGTGGTACATTTGTGGGATTGGTATATAATATTATAATAGACCCCTTTTTGGGGGAGTTGGCTATTGTTCGCGTCTATAGTGGCTCACTAAAATCGGGGTCAGCTTTTTACAATGTGAACAGAGAGAAGAGAGATAGAGTTTATCGTATTGTCAAGATGCATGAGACAAGAAGAGAAGAGGTTGATGAACTCTTTGCAGGAGAGATAGGGTTTTTGTTAGGATTAAAGAGTATTGCTAAAGGAGACACCTTGTGTGACTTGGCTAAAAAAGTGCGAATAGAGACTCTAAAAAAGTCTCCTGAACCGACTCTTTTTGTTACGGTTCAACCTAGAGTAAAATGGAGTCCAACCGATATAATGAGGTGTTTTATGCAACTGGTTATTGATAGCCCATCTTGTAAAGCAGTTTATGGAAAATATCCAGCAGAACCAATTTTACTCTATGGACAGAGTAAAGCTCATATAGAAACATTGCTAGATAAACTCAAAAATAAATTTGGGATAGAGGCTTGGGTAAGTGAGCCAAAAATTGCTTATCTTGAAACAATAAAAAAAGTTGTTAAAAAAGAGTATACCTACAGACAACCCCCAACAAGTCATAGTAGAACTCAATTTGCTCATCTATGTCTCAAAGTAGAACCAGAAGAGCAAGGGAGTGGTTATAGCTTTATCGATGCGACAAAAGGAGAGATAATACCAAAAGAGTTTATTGAACCTATTAACCAAGGTATTCAAGAGAGATTGTCACAAGGTATCCAAGCAGGTTTTCCGATAGTCGATATCAAAGTGACACTCTATGATGGCAGTTTTAATGATGTTGACTCATCAGTAGAAGCTTTTAAAATAGCAGGAGGTGATGGATTTATAATGGCTTGTAGAGAGGCGAGTCCTATTTTGCTAGAGCCGATTATGAAAGTGAATATAGAAGCTCCAGAGCAGTATAAAGGTGCTGTTTTTGCCGATATTACCAAAAGACGAGGTATAGCGTGTGGTAGAGAAAGCCAAGGAGAGAGAGTTGGAGATGTTTTTATCCCCTTGGCTGAAGTTTTGAACTACGAGAGAAAACTCTCTAAATTGACCGATGGTTTGGCTATCTATACGATGCAGTTTGAGCGTTATGAAGAGTTGCCTGATTATTTGGTTGATTCGTTGATATGAGTAGACAAATTAAAATTTTGGTGCATGATAAGAGTGCCACTTTTCCTATAGTCATTAATATCAAAAAAGATAAGAAGAGTAAAACTATGGGAGAAAAATAAAAATGCAAAAACATTATATAATTGGCGACATCCACGGAGAGTACCAGAAACTTTTAGCTTTGATAGCCAAACTACCAAAAAATGCAAAGCTCATCTTTGTAGGTGACCTTATAGATAGAGGGTTGGAGAGTCGTGAGATTGTTGAGTATATTCGAGAAAATAATCATCAAGTGGTCAGAGGAAACCATGAGCAGTTTATGATAGAGGATGGGCAGAAGCTTATAGAGAATCTTTTGGCTGATATTGAAGTAGCAATGAATAATGTTTGGATATTTGCAGGGGGAATTGAGACACTAATCTCTTATGGTTTGCTAGAGAAACAAGAGGATGTTTATCAATTTGTAAAAAGTATAGAAGGGATAGATGCACTTCAAAGTGATATAGAGTGGATGAAAAGTTTACCACTCTATATAAAAATGCCAAATCCTCATAATCTTAATCTGCCCATTGTCATTAGCCATGCGAGTATTGGTGATTTTTGGGATTTGGAGGAGACGAACTATAAGCATTTTGAGTTCTACATTATGACCAATCGCAGACGACCATCTGCTGATGCACCTATTTTTAATATCTATGGACACACCAATGTTAACTCAGTGGTGATTGGTAAAAACTTTGTTAATCTTGACACAGGGTGTGGACGAGGGGATGATGGGAAGTTGAGTGCTTATTGTGTGGAGACAAAAGAGGATTTTGAGGTGTAGGGGGCGATTGCTATCGCACCGATAT
>NZ_JAACKB010000168.1 GCF_010892395.1 Sulfurovum sp. bin170 | reverse complement strand
AATCGAGTGAAGATTTTGATTCTCAAAGATATTGGAGATTTAATAAAAACAGATTAAATCAGCTTTTAAACACTTACTATATAGAAAACCCCGATACTAAGAGTATTGAGGATATCTATAAAAATATTTAACTTTCCATCTCTTTTATAGCCATAATTGCTGCCATAATTAACGGATAGTTTGTTGGAGCTCCCGTAAGCATAGGTTGTGTTGCCACCTGCATTGACATAACACTGTATACACTTTTTCCAGATTCAATTATATGCCCGATTAAGTTTATAATCTCACCAACCTCATCACCACCAATAACTTGACCACCTAGAACTTGACCACTATATCTTGATACTATAAGCTTCACATATTGCTCACGAGTTCCTGGCATTTTAGCAGGATGACGATTTATCCCTTTAAATGAACCGATTATCATTGTAGTATTTGTTTTAACTTCTGCTTTATCAGCCGTAACACCTGCTGATGCGAAAACAGTATCACCTATTTTTGTTGAAAAGATTGAGATAGTTCCACTCATACCTTTTAGATATTTTATACCATATATAGAACTTCCTGCAACTCTTGCTTCTGCTGCTGAAGTTGAAGCCAGCATAACTTTTGATGGAGCCTTAGATATAAAACCTCTTCTAGCAGTACAATCACCAACCGCAAATATATCTAGATTCTCTGTTCTCATATAATCATCAACCCAGATTCCACCATAATGCCCTAAAGATATTCCAACTTTATCTGCTAATTGTGTATTTGGTTTATATCCAGTTGCCAGGATAACAACATCTGCATCAACAACTCTTCCACTTTTTAGTTTTACACCATTGACAATATTATCACCATTTTTATCAACAATCTCAACTACTCTATCTGAACCAATATACTTAACACCTGCATCTGTCACAATTTTCTGAGCTTCTTGGGCTATATCAGAATCAAAAGCTCTATTTAGTATAAATTCACTCCCACCAACTACAGTTACATTCTTTCCAACACCTGCAAACTCCATAGCTATTTCAATACCGATAAAACCACTTCCTACAACTATAATATTTTGCTTCTCATTGGAGTAATCTTTTAGTTTTTTAATTAATTCTACGTTTTTAGCGATTGTAAACACTCCCTCTAAATCTAAAGAGTGTTGTAGTGATTCATGTACAAAAGGAATAGAACCTGTAGCAAAAACAAGTTTATCAAATGAGATTTCACTGTCGTTATAGTAAGCAACTTTATTTTTAATATCTATGTCACTAACAGTTGCAACCTTAGAGTCTATATCCATATTTGCAGGGAGTCCACAAGGGGCTAAGCCATTTTCAACAGTTCCTAATGTATTTCCAAAAACATAGGGGATTGAACAAGGAACGAGTTGTTGTTCATGTTCTCTTAAAACAACTATTTTTTTATCTGGGTTACTAATCTTTGCAATAGAAGCACAGACTCCACCAGCAGGTCCAGCACCAATCACTAATATATCACAACTCTCTTTTTGCATCTATTATCCATTTATTAATAATATAATCTATAATTATTATAAGTATATCACATCAACTATTGCTATAAAATTTAAAGCTTATATTTACCTCTAGCGCATCTAACATGACACCTGCCTTCTTTGTT
>NZ_JAACKB010000035.1 GCF_010892395.1 Sulfurovum sp. bin170 | reverse complement strand
GCAAGTTCTATAAACCATAGTAGATTATATGAGCAGTTTTCAGAGTTGAAGTAGTAGAGAGAGTAGTATCTCTGCATCTCAATCATGTGAAGAACAGCTCTCTCTATCTCCTTTGAAGTTAGCTTCAGTTTATACTCCCACATATCTCTGTGTTCCATCTCAGAGTAGAGTTTGACCATCTCATAATATGGAGCTATGGTATATCTTCCCTCAAATCCACCAAAAACTCCACCGTAAGCATAGGAGAAAATATCCGTCTCCTTATCTATTTTGGCAGAGTAGTTTAGAGCATAAGAGAGCAGGGGAGTTGTCTCATTTTTATCAAATCTCAAAAAAGTATGTCCTACCATTGAGGCAGGGGAGTTCATATATGATGAGGCGTAGACTAGATAGAGTGTTTTAAAATCAAATTTTTTAAGATGTTGATCTAAATCTCTGCACTCTTCTATATTCTCTTTTGGAAGTTGCTCTTTTAGCCATCTCGTTCGTGCAGGATATAAGCACTGTGTCGAGTTAATATCATTTGGGTTACCCTCTTGTATAGATTTCAGTGTTGCCAGAAGCTCATCTTTTGGTGAGTTTTTGCCAGTGGGTGAGAGAAAAAAGCTACTATCATCTATCTGACTCTTACCATCTTTATAGTGAAGAAGTTTGAGCCAATAATTATCAACTCCCCCAAATAGAGAATCAGATAAAAGTATAGTAAAAACTAGATATTTTGAAAAACTAGGAACCGATGGCTTTAGCCTCGTCTTGTTCGGGACTAAAGTCTCCGACTCCAAAGAGTCTTGCACGATGTCTACTAGACTAAGGTAGTGCAATATGCTCGTTACCTATCCAAGCAAGTAGAACATAGAGAGCAAGTGTTGCTACAGGAATGAGACCAAGATACCAGTATAGTCTATCTCGCAAAATATATATGATAAGTCCACCATATGCAACTATAAGTGCCATGATATGTGCTAAAAAGAGAGGCATAAGCGAACGCATGACATTTCCTACAACTCCTAGAGAGATGAGACCTGCTAGAAGAAGAACAGAGAGAAGCATTTTTTTGAGATTGCCCTCTCTTTTATACATCAAAAATATCAATCCTATACTAAAGAGTAGTGCAAAAACAATAATGGTTTTCATATCCTATCCACAACCTCAATACCAAGAATATCTAAACCTTTTTCAATAACATTAGCTGTAAGTTTGGAAAGTTGCAGTCTACTCATTTTCACCTCTTTCTCTACTCCATCTTTTAGAATAGGATTCTGCTCATAGAACTTCATAAATAGAGTAACCAAATCATATAGATAAGAGGTAATAGTATGAGGAGTTGCCTCTATGGAAGCCTTTGTTAAGGTATCTTCGAATTTTAAAATCATAAGAGCAAGTTTATGTTCTAGCTCATCATCTATTTTAATCTCCCCTATAATTTCTGCATTATGCTTTCTAAAGATAGATTGGATTCGTGCATAGGCATACTGCATATATAGAGCTGTATTACCATCAAAACTTAACATCTTATCCCAAGAGAATAGGTAGTTTGACTCTCGGCTGATGCTTAGGTCCGCATATTTAACCGCACCGATACCGATAGCTGTCGCCACTCTGTTTAGCTCTGCTTCACTATACTCATTTCTCTTTTTGATGGTCTCTTTTGCACGGATTACCGCTTCATCTAGTAGGTCTATAAGTTTTATTGTGCCACCATCTCTTGTCTTAAATGGTTTTCCACTTCTGTCCATCATGGTTCCAAAAGCGATATGTTCTAAAGCAACAGATTCTCCAACGATATTTGCCTGTTTAGATATAGAAAATACCTGTTTGAAGTGTTGCCCCTGTCTTGCGTCGACCACATAGCAGATACGGTCTGCTTCAAGTTCTCCTGCTCTGAATTTCAGTGCAGATAGGTCTGTTGTGGCATATAAAAACCCACCATCTCTTTTTTGAATAATAACAGGTGGCTTATCCTCTCCATCTACAAATACACACTCTGCACCATTGGAGTTGGTGGAGATATTTTTATCTTTTAGGATTTTGATAATATTTGGAAGTTCACTGTTGTAAAAGCTCTCTGCTCTAACATCATTACGCGTCAAATTAACACCAAGTTTTGCATAGACCTCTTCACAATGACCTAGTGATTTATCAATAAATTGTCTCCAAAGATTTAGACAATGCTCATCCCCACTCTGAATTTTAACAACATACTCTCTGGCAATATTAGCAAACTCTTCACTCTCATCGAAGCGTACTTTTGCATCTTTGTAGAACTGCTCCAAATCTTGAAGATTTTGGTTGCCATCTGCCCCTTGCTCTTCAAGATGGGCGATGAGCATTCCAAACTGAGTACCCCAATCACCGATATGATTTTGACGAATTACCTCATCACCTAGAAACTCTAAGAGTGTTGCTAGAGTATCACCGATAATTGATGAGCGAAGGTGACCAACATGCATCTGTTTTGCCATATTGGGTCCAGAGTAGTCTACTACTACTTTTTGTGAGTTCTCTACAAGACCTACACCTACTCTTTTATCCTCTAAGATAGAGTTTGCTTGGGTTGATATCCACCTGTTGTCTAGCCATATATTGATAAATCCTGGACCTGCAACTTCCACTTTTGTTATCATGCCTGTTGTGTCGATATGTTTAACAACATCCATAGCTATCTGTCGTGGATTTTTCCTTAATATCTTGGCAAGTCTCATGACACCATTGAATTGGTAGTCTCCAAACTCTGGTTTTGTTGCATCTGATATAACAATATCTTCTGCCTCTATATTGGCATCTTCTAATACTTTTTTTATAATTTGACTTAATTGTGATTTGATTTTCATATGTGTTCCGTAGGTAGGGTGGTGCATTTATGCCCACCCTTTAAATTTTTACACGCCGTTTGGTGGGCATAAATGCACCACCCAAAAACATTTTTAAACTTT
>NZ_JAACKB010000167.1 GCF_010892395.1 Sulfurovum sp. bin170 | reverse complement strand
AGGAAGACAGGGGAATTTCGGATGATGAGTGGAGAGAGATTACTGACTTTGCTGGGGTTGGGGAGTAATTTGGGGTTTTTCCGTAGTTTTCAGTATTATCTACAATATCTACCTCTACACTCTCTATAGTCGCACAATGAGGTAGACAACTAGGTGCTACAGTTAACTTGGTTTTCAACTCCTCCAATATCTTGTCTGATGGAATATCTGCTCTAAGTGTGTTTGGAGAAAGTGTCAACAGCAACAGAATAGAGAGAACTTTAGCCCCATTTCTATTCAATTTTGGAACTGTAGTTTTTACAAACTCACGCAGAAACATATAGAGCAGAAAAAGCATACCGATAATATGTAAAACTTTCAAAATCTTAGAGAGAGCAGGAGAGATAAGCCACAACTCCAACCGTTCATCACTGCCTACAGCACTCTGCCAAGAGAACTGGTGACTATTCCAACTCCATGTTGGTTTGCCTATACCTGTCTGTACTACAGCATTTGGGTCAATTCGGTTCTGCATTATCTGATTCTGTGATTTGCTTACCTTATTTTTAATAGGAACATAAGCCTCCTGAACAGGCATATTTCTCTGTCTGTATGATAAAGATTTCTCTTTTCTAAACACCACAGAGTCTGTCTCATCCATATTAGCACTTAATGTAGGCGAAAAAGCGTTAAATGTATTGTGATACTCTTTCTCCAGTTGTGGATAGAGTGCCGTGCGTATCTCCTGAACCGAGAACTTCAATACCTGCAAAACAGTAATAGCCACCACTATAGTCATAAAAACTTTTAGAACTTTTCTCAATCTACCCTCCTCCAAAACACGGAGCAGAGCAACCAATACCAAAACAAAAAGCCAAATAATGGTCGGTGCATCACTCTCATGCCAAAGCAGAATGATAAACAGAGTCGCAGGAGCAGACCACCCCCAACCATATAGCTGATAGATAGCAATCCCAAGCAACAGAACCAAAAATATATCCATCAAATTCCACTTATCAATCCAAGCACTACCTCTGCCATCCGAACCAAAAGAGGCAAAAAGCCTCCATGCTGGTGGTAGATGAAGAGTAGTACTCACAGAGTCAAATTTCTCATCCCAACCACTAGCAGGTGGCAGAGATATATCGCCCTCATATCTACTAGAAGCCTCTATATTTAAGCTCTCTTCACGCAACTCTACACCTTTTTGAGGAGTATCTCCTAGTGTAGTTATAAGCGTTGGTTTGGCATTGAGTGAGACCGAAGCCAAATCCAAAATATTGGTAGCCTCTAATCGTCTCACCTCGGAGATTTTAGCGTTTATACTGTCACTAATTGTATAGCCCTCACCATCAAAATCTAACCAAATCTGCCGTTTTAATCTAAACTCATTTTTATGTTGCTGTTTTGCACTTTTGTAAAGCTCTTTGATAACAAAAACTCCATCTGCCATTAAATAAGCAGGAAGAGACTTCCACTCTTTTGGTAGACTAGTTTGAGCAGGGTCAATGGATGTCGCTCCCTCTATCTCTATAGTTCTATAGTTGGGATCAGTTTGCAGAGTCCAAACCTCTTGATTGGCATAGGCAAACTGATATGTTGGATTCTCGAGTTTCGTCAGATTATGAGGGGTATAAGAGTCTATCATCACTCCCCACTCACCTGCTTTTATCTCCACCTTTAGCTTTTTATCTTCAGTAACTGTCGCATCAAGAGAACCACTAATAGCTGTAGGCAAAAAATCATCAAGCACAATCCCATCCAAAATCACAGAACGCATCTT
>NZ_JAACKB010000166.1 GCF_010892395.1 Sulfurovum sp. bin170 | reverse complement strand
CTTTTGTTTTTACTCCATTTAAAAACTCTGGATAGACTACTAGCAAATCTTGTGCAACAGAAGCATCAAACTTCTCATATAGTTTCAAATACTTAGCTTTTACCCAACCATTATAAAAACCTTCAGCAAAACCTAAGCGAACAGATACCCATATATTTTTACCAATTTTTTTAAAAATATCTCTATCATGAGTAATTAAATTTTTTGCATCATAAGGGATATGGTAGAGGGATTTACTTTTAGAAGAGGGTCTCTCTCTTAAATTCAAGAAATCATTACTCGCTACATTTGTCACGGACAAAGAGACATCTGCAACTCCTTCATCAATATGTTTTGAGAAGTCAATCTTTGCATTTAATGAGACTGCTATTAAGAGCAGCAAAAGTATATTTTTCATATTTTCACCTTTCATTCAATATCATATCCTATCTGCAATGAAAAGAATATTAAAAAGAACCAAGTTCTAAATTGTGAGTAGTTTACTCTATAAACACCACCAGTCAATATCACATTGTGAAAATCATGCGTTAATTTTTACAAGTATTAATTTTTGGCAGTGATATAGAGATTTTTAATATAATCTTTAAAGATTATATTAGTAATTATATTCAATAGTTCTTAATCTAATCTTATTACTTCAACTCCCCCCAAGAGTTACCTATAGTTACAGAACAGACCAAAGGAGTATCCAACTTCATAATATTCTCCATTATAAACTTCAATCTATCTGCAACCTCATTAACAACACTCTCCTCTATCTCAAATATCAGTTCATCATGTATCTGTAGAAGCATAGCCCCATCAACCTGCTCTTCTATCATATATCTCTCTATCTCTATCATTGAGAGTTTAATCAAATCAGCAGCAGACCCTTGGAAAACGGTATTGACCGACTCTCTCATAAAAGCTGCCTTTTGCATACCGTTGGCACTCTCGTAGTCAAAGATTCTTCTTCTTTTCAATATAGTCTCTACAAATCCTCTATTTTTAACATCATCTTGTATCTGTGCTAAAAAATTCTGAACTGTAGGAAATGAGGCAAAATAGTTTTTGATAATCTCTTTTGCTTCTGAACTGCTTATACCTAGCTCATCGGATAACTTCTTGGGTCCCATACCATAAAGTAGTCCAAAATTCACAGATTTTGCAAAACTTCTTTTGGACTCTGCCTCCTCTTCTCCAAATAGTTTAACGGCTGTTGCCATATGAATATCTAAACCACTTCTAAAAGCCTCTAACAAAGCTCTGTCTTGGGAAAAGTGAGCCAAAAGCCTAAGCTCTATTTGAGAATAATCTATACTTAAGAGTTTATAACCATCTTTAGCCACAAATGCCTCTCTCACACTTCGTCCCAATGGTGAGCGAACAGGTATGTTTTGTAAATTAGGCTCTCTTGAACTTAATCTCCCTGTAGCTGTCCCTGTCTGCAAAAATGAGGTATAGACACGACTCTGCTTATCAGCTTTTGCAAGTTTTAGAAGAGGGTCAGCATAGGTAGATAGAATCTTCTGAACGGTTCTATACTTTAGTATCTTGGGGATAACCTCATGCTCATCTATTAGTGAGTTTAGAACTTTCTCATTGGTACTATATCCAGTTTTTGTCCTCTTCCCACCTTTGAGCCCAAGATGTCCAAAAAGAACATTTCCAAGCTGTTGAGTAGACTTGATATTAAATTCACTGCTAGTCAAAGCATATATCTCTGCTGTCAACTCCTCTATATTGGAACTAAGAGACTCTTGTAATCTCTCTAGTTTTTCTATATCAAGCTTAATCCCTCTCTGCTCCATCGCTATCAAGATATTTATAAACGGATACTCAACTCTCTTAGCCTCATCCTTTAGATGTCCTATAGAGGCTAAATCCATCATTTTGTCCAGTTTTAAATAGAGCATATAGCTCATCCAAGCATCCTCTCCTGCATAGAATGTGGCTGACTCTATATCCACATTGGCAAATGTCTCACCCTTTTTTACCATCTCTTTAAAAGGTTTCATCTCATATTTGAAAAACTTTTTAGCCAAAGCATCCAATCCAACTTTTGTCCCAGGGTTTAGCAACCATGCCATTATCATCGTATCAGCAAACGGAACAATCTCCTCTACTCCATGCTGAAAGTAGAGCAGAGAGAGGTCAAATTTCAAATTTTGTCCTATCACTTTTGCTTGTAATATTTTTTTTATAGCCTCTATAGCATCCTTCAAATCAACCTGCTCTGTCACACCTAAGTAGTGGTGAGCAATAGGTACATAATAGGCTTTTTGGGCATCTAAAGCAAAAGAGAACCCTACTATCTTCACCTTTTTGGTATCCAAACCTGTTGTCTCTGTATCAAATGCAACCAAAGTATCTTTACCAATAGTATCTACTATCTCAAAAAGTCTCTCTTTGGTATCCAGAGTTATAGCCTCAAAAGAGAGTGAGCTTTTAGGCTTCTCTGCTACTATATACTCATCAGATACTATACCAATCTGAGCCTTTTTTATCGCCTGTTTCATCTCATATCTCTCAAAATCATCAAGCAGACAAGCTAGATAGTTCTTCTCCTCAAACTCAAAACTATCCCAATCAAAATCTTTGAATATATCCGTACGCATCTCTACTAAATCTCTTGATAAAAAAGCACTCTCTCTACTCTCTAGCAGTAGTTTTTGAACTCTAGCAGTTCCACAATTCTCTATATCTTCATATATGGCTTCAAGTGTATGGTACTTGTTGATAAGTTTAGATGCACCCTTCTGACCAATCCCTTTGACCCCTGGTACATTATCAGAGCTATCACCAAGTATTGCCTGAAAATTCACAAAATCTCTAGGGTGAACCTCAAACTTATCCAGACATCCCTGCTCATCTATCTCTCTCTTTTTTACAGAGTCATACATCACCACTCGACCATCATCTATCATCTGATAGAGGTCTTTATCATGAGAGACAATCCGAACCTTTAACCCCTTCTCTTTGGCAAACTTAGCAACAGTAGCAATCACATCATCAGCCTCATAACCATCTTTGGAGAGATTAGCAAACCCCATCTCTCTTATCCAATCAATAGCAATAGGTAGCTGTTTGGTCAAATCCTCTGGAGGAGCATCACGATTGGCTTTATATTCAGGATAGATATTATTTCTAAATGTCTTTCCCTTAGTATCAAGAGCAAAAACTATATAGTCTGTATTGTGGTCACGCCGTAAGCTATCAATGAGGTTAATAAACCCAGTCAAGAGACCTGTAGGAAACCCATCAGAATTTTTTAGAGGGGGAAGAGCAAAGTATGAACGAAAAAAGAAGCCAAATGTGTCAATAATTGTGATTGTTTTCAAAATAGTACCTAATTTTTTAGAGAAATTTTACCCTATTATGAGTTATATCCTAATTTAGATACAAAATAAAGTGATGCTTAATTACTTATGTTATAATTATTTTATAATAAATTTTAAAGACAGGAATATATTT
>NZ_JAACKB010000165.1 GCF_010892395.1 Sulfurovum sp. bin170 | reverse complement strand
TTGGAATCGGAGGCTTCAGCCCCGAAAAAGACGAAACTAAAGTTTTCGTTTCCTAGTTCTTTAACTTTTATGCTTTTTAGAGGAGTAATATGCCCAAATGATAAAAGATACACCTATCAATCCTGTTATAATCTCTGGAATATGCAAACCTATACTACCAAATATCATAATAAGTGCCAATGCTCCAATAGCATAGTGAGCCCCATGTTCCAAATAGATATAGGAGTCAAGTGTCCCTTTATCTACTAAATAGATGGTCATAGACCTTACAAACATAGCACCAACTCCAAGACCTACCATAATAATTACAATATCATTGGTAATGGCAAAAGATCCAATAACGCCATCAAAAGAGAAAGAGGCATCTAGCATCTCTAAATATATAAATCCTCCTATACTACCTTTCGCAACATTGGAAGCTGCTCTGTTTTTACGGCTATTGAGATACTCCAAGATTACACCAAGGGCATGAACAGAGAGGTAAACTATGACCCCCCAGATACCTGCTATCAAGACAGTTGAATCAGACCCTGCAACAAAAAGTAAGATATAGAGTGCCACAAGCGTAGAGACAGCCTCTATCTTACCTAGTTTAGAGACTATCTTCTCAAATGATGAGAACCAGTGTATACTCTTCTCCTCATCAAATAGAAAATTTAGAAAAACAAGTAGTAGAAACATTCCACCAAAAGCTGAAATCTCTGCATGGTGTTCTGTTAGTTTTTCAGAATATAATGCAGGATTGTCAAGAGCTAATCTCCAGACATCTAACATTCCCATATCAGCAGTTTGAGCTACGATTAATATGGGAAAGAGCAGACGCATTCCAAATACAGCTACTATAATACCTATTGTAAGAAAGATTTTTTTCCAATAATCATCCCAATCTCTAAGAATAGAGGCGTTGACCACCGCATTATCAAAAGATAGAGATACCTCCATAACAATTAATATAGAGGTAAAAAAAAGTGCTGTTGCAATCCCTGTTAGCCCATTTGTATGAAAACCCCATACAGATATAAGAGCTAAAGAGAGAGCCGTAAAAATAAAAGAGTATTTGAAATGGCTCAACTTTCCCCCTCCTGAAGCAATGCTCGAACTACCTCTCTATCATCAAAATGAATCTTCTCTCCTGCTATCTCCATATAATCCTCATCACCTTTTCCAAGAATCATAAGAACCTCATCCTCATCAAGCTCTCTTAGTGCCTCTTGAATGGCAAAAGCTCTATCAACCATCGCTCTTGTTTTGCTCTGGTCTTTGATGCCTGATAGAATCTCATTGATAATATCTTCAGGTTTTTCATCCCTTGGATTGTCATTTGTCACATAGACCTTGTTGGCAAACTTGGCTGCTACTGCACCCATTCTTGCTCTTTTGCCACCATCACGATTTCCCCCTGCTCCAAAGACCACAGATATATCTCTATCTTTCATACTATCAAGAACCTGCAACATACCATCATCAGTGTGAGCAAAATCTACAATGACTAGTGGATTGGTGCTAATAACCTCCATCCGTCCTGCTACACCTGCGAACTTCTCTACCACTTCACAAATCTCTTCAATATCTCTACCTGTCAAAATAGTAACCGCACCAATAGCAGCCATGAGATTAAAGAGGTTAAATAGCCCAACCATTGGAGAGTGAAATGTCGCTTCTTTTCTTAAGTGTTTTATCCCTGCCGTTATTCCATGTCTTAGAGCAAAAGCTTGAACCTTAAATGTAGCAGGTTCATCAACCCCATAACTTTGAGCATTAACAGGGTTATATTTGATATTTTTTATCTCATCTTTGTTTAGAAGCTTAGGTGATTCGTCTGCAAAAAAGCGACTCTTTACAACTCTATACTCCTCAACTGTACCGTGATAGTCAAGATGGTCGCTAGTAACATTTGTGTGAATTTTTAGAGCAAAGTTTATATCTTCTATTCGCTCTTGGTCGATAGCGTGAGAGCTAACCTCCATGATAAAATAACTACAATTTTTATCTTTGGCTATTTTCATGTGGTAGAGCGTCTCCAAGATGGAGGGAGTGGTCATAATCTTCTCTTCAACTCTCTCCTCATTTGCAAAGAAACCTCTTGTCCCTTGAAGAGCAACACCTTCATCCAAATCAAGCAGAAAAGAGTATATGGCAGCAGTGACTGTTGTCTTGCCATTTGTTCCTGTAACACCTACCGTTTTGATAGAGTCTAATCCCCATTTCTCTATCAAATCTTTGGGTTTAATAAAAGAGGGTTGAACTTCAAGCTTATCAAAGTATTTCTGATTTTGTGCTGTTAGTAAAAACTGTATGTCCCCAGCTATGTTAGCTGTATCGTCGGTTAAATACGCATAACCATCTAAATTATAATCTATTTTCATAGAGCGTATATTAACGGAATTAGTTTTGTTTTAACTTATGATAGAGTTCATATATATCTTGACTTTTTCCAAATGCACTACTCATTGAGTCCAAAAACTGCTCTGCTAACTTCTCTTCACCCTTATCAATCAGTTTTGAGACAAAATCGATATACTCCTCTTTGCCTCGTAGAATTACTTTTGTAGAGAACATCACATCTTCAAAAGCTTTAGAGAAGTCACCTCTATCATCTACAAACTGCAAAAAATCTTTATACCCAATACCATCTTCATACTCTATCTTATCTTCAACAGGAGAAAGAAGGTCAGAGATTTGATTTTTTGTAGAATCAAGAGTAGAGATAAGATTGCTCATCACCTCAGGAGCGTCATCTTGCTCTTTTTTAATAATCTGATAATAATCAAAAAGTGCTTGAGCCTCTTCGCCACTCTCCATCCCTATATCACAAAGAAAAGCACC
Organism: Sulfurovum sp. bin170; assembly: GCF_010892395.1. Taxonomy (GTDB): domain Bacteria; phylum Campylobacterota; class Campylobacteria; order Campylobacterales; family Sulfurovaceae; genus UBA1140. The sequence continues at coordinate 503 of NZ_JAACKB010000165.1, read as the reverse complement.
TATCTTAGCATCACTATGAGTTGGAAACTCTTTTAACAATAGTCCATAAGTGGTCATTGCACTCTGATACTCTCCAAGTGAGAACTGTTGCTCTGCTCTAGTTAATAATCTATTGATACTTACTTTTCTCATAACTTATCCTAATTGGTCTAATCTCTCTTCCCATCCGTGGGGAACATTCATCACAGTTATATCTGGATGTATTATCTTTTTTAACTCTAGTTCAATACCAAATTTTAGTGTAGTACCTGCACTACCACAGCCAACACAGGCTCCTTGGAGCTGTACAAAAACCACACCATTAACTATATCTATTATCTTTACATCACCACCATCTTTTTGAATCCATACTCTTGATTTCTCGATAACATCTGTGACAATTGGTCTTAACTCTTCATCTGTAAATGGAAGCACCTGCTTCTCCTTAAATTTATATTATATAATTATACCAAAATTGTATAATTATTCTATCAAAACTTACTTAGAATCGGAGACTTTAGTCC
>NZ_JAACKB010000164.1 GCF_010892395.1 Sulfurovum sp. bin170 | reverse complement strand
TCTATATATTTCAGAATTTCTGTTAATTGACTTGCTAGTTCCTCTTTTTTGCTATCTTATATCTTCAACATAGAGAGTTTCTCAAGATTTTCTAATACTCTGTTGTCTATAGTCACACTAATCCTTTTATATTTATGATTTTAGTTTGTGGCATTATATATTAAAAGAGTTTAAGATAATATATACTTAATAAATTAGAACTAGGAGTTAGATATGCTACAACAGTTAGATATGAGTTCAGTAAGGTTTTTACATGAGTTGGAGAAGACTAAAAAATTTACAGATAAAGTCTGTAAACAGTTTGGTTGGGAGTATCATCCTATGCATGATGTTAATGAGGGTGTGCAGTTAGGTTTGGCAAGACATAGACTTCTCTATGGAAAACGATTTTGCCCATGTTATATGGTAGAGCCTGATGAGCAGAAACCAGGGAGATACAGAAGTGTTGATAATCGTGTCTGTCCTTGTCCCCAAGCGATAGAAAAAGAGGTACCAGAAGAGGGTAAATGTCACTGTGGAATCTTCTGTACACCAGAATATGTAAAAGAGCATACACTATAAAAGTGATTAATATTCCTGTTTATTATAAATTTTATGTATAATTGTATATTACAAAATACAAATATACTACAAAGGTTAAATTTATATGAATGAATTATTAAATAAGAGTGTTGTCAACTCAAGTGAGTTAATAGCACTTTTAGAATTAAGAGAGAAGGGTGAAGCTGACTTTATTCTCGTAGATGTACGAGAGCAGATGGAGCATGACAGAAGACATATTAAAGGTGTTGATATGTTGAAACCTACCTCTCTGTTTCAATCTTGGGGAGAAGCTTTTCTCAATGAGAACAGAGACAAAACAGTTATTTTCACTTGTAGAACAGATTATCGTAGTGGTAATATTCAAAGAGCCTTTCAAGAAAATGGTATGAAAAATGTGCTGAACCACTCTGGTGGAATTGTCTCTTATAGAGGTGAAATCTCTAAAGCATAATTTTTTAGGAAACTTCTTGCAAAATTAGGAAACGAAAACTTTAGTTTCGTCTTTTTCGGGGCTGAAGCCTCCGATTCCAAATGTGTTTTCCAAGAAATCTAATGTATAATTTCAAAAAATTATAAAGTGATATGAAAATGGAAAAAAGATTAGATACTATAGACCTATTTCTAAAACTACTTAGTGCAGAGTCCATTACACCTGATGATGGTGGGCTACTTACATATATCGAAAACTACTTATCAAATTTTGAAGCAACATGGATTAATGAGGGTGGAGTTAAGAACCTATTTTTGACCAAAAAATTTGGTGAAGGAAAACATCTCTGTTTTGCAGGTCATGTGGATGTGGTTCCCGCTGGTGAAGGGTGGGAGACCAATCCTTTTGTGCCTATGATAAAAGATGGCTATATCTATGCCCGTGGTACGCAAGATATGAAGAGTGGTGTGGCAGCTTTTGTTCAGGCTATTCGTGATATGGATGATGAGTTCTCTGGGCGACTTTCTCTGCTTTTGACCTCTGATGAGGAGGGTGATGGCACTTATGGAACACAGATAGTCTTAAGACACCTTGATGAGATAGGACTGTTGCCTGATTATTGTATTATCGCTGAACCTACTTGTGAAGAGGTCTTTGGCGATGCTATCAAGATAGGAAGACGAGGCTCTATCAACGGATATTTGACGCTCAAAGGGAAACAGGGACACGCAGCCTATCCTGAAAAATCTATAAATCCTATTCATGACATCTCCTCTATATTGGTTCAGATTGCAGGGCATGACCTAGATAATGGAGATGATAATTTTTCACCTAGTAAGATAGTGCTTACTGATATTCGCTCTGGTATGGAGGTGACAAATGTGACACCTAATGATTTGAAATTAATGTTCAATGTGCGGAACTCTACAAAAACAACACAAGAGAGAGTAAAAAGTTTTATAGCTGAAAAGTTTGATGGGTTGGATTATGAGCTAAGATTAGAGCAGGGTTCCTATCCGTTTGTGACCAATAGAGAGTCATATATTGTGGATGAGTTGAGAGATGCGATACGAGAAGTAACAGGTGTAGAGACTAAGCTTTCAACGGTTGGAGGTACTAGCGATGGGCGACATATAGCTCCTTATGGGATAGAAGTTGTGGAGTTTGGTGTTATAAATGATAGGATTCATGCATTAAATGAGCGAACTTCTATAGAAGAAGTGGAAACTCTTTATAATATTTTTGTTAAGATAGTGAAACAGTTTTAATAAAAAATTAAGGATAAGAAAATGCAACTAGATATAACACAGAATCAAGAAGAGTTTAACTCCGAAGATGCAAAAGCAGAAATCAATAGGCTCCTAAGAGTATATCGTGTAAAAAAAGATGATTTGGAGTGGGCAGATGATGATTGGGAAGTGAGTGAGATTCAGGAGGAGCTAGATGGTTACGCTAGAGAGATTAAGATTTTAAAATCACAAGTTCGAAAGCATGAGCAGTCAGTTGGGGTTTAGTATTGAGATATGAGAGACCAACTCTAACCGAATATGTTATTGTTAAATTTGTTACAATCTTTATTTTTGTAACAGCTCTCTACTCTCTAGCTATTTTTTTCACTCCTAGTGAGTATCAAAATCCCCTGTTTCATATAGGGATTTTTCTTTTATCTCTTATCTTTATATTGAGTTCAGTTTATGTTGTTTCTAAGAGTATAACTAAAGAGCTTAAAAGAGTTGAAGAGTATCTCTCTGTAGAAAACAGTTTTAATGAAAAAATCTCCAAAGCTTCTTTTCCTACTAAAGAGTTTGCCCTCATAAATATCAAGCTTATTCAACTTTTGCGAAAGATGAAAAAAAGAGATAGAAAAAAGCGAAAATATACAGCTAAGATAAAGCTAAAAAATCGCCAACGCTCTGATATGCTCTCAGCTATCGCTCATGAGTTTCGTAATCCAATTGCAGCGATAATGGGATATGCTCAGACCCTCAACGATGATGAAGATATTCCTCCAAAACTCCGTCAAAGATTTTTATCTAAAATTTATAATAATGGTGAGAAGATAGAGGAGCTTTTGGGTCGTCTGCTTCTTTGGAACCGTTTTGAGAGTGGTGAGCAGAAGTTGCAGTTGAGTAGGTTTGATATACAACCACTTATAGCAGAGGTTGCTATGAATTTAGAGGATAGATATAAAACTCGTGAGATTTCTGTAGATGAGACCTCTCTATTTGTTAGAGCTGATAAAGCATTGATGGAGATTGTGTTAAAAAACCTTATTGAGAATGCTCTAAAATACTCTGATGAGCTTGTAGAGGTGAAGATAGAGGAGGGTAGAGTTATCGTTATAGATAGAGGAGTCGGTATATCTGCTGACAATATTGACAAGGTAACTAAAAAGTTCTTTCGTACAGAGGAGCATTCGTGGGATAACTCAATGGGCTTAGGACTTGCTATCGTTAAACAGATACTAAGACTTCATGAAACTCTGCTAGATATTGAGAGTGTAGAGGGCAAAGGCTCTTCGTTCTCTTTTCTTCTCTCTAGCACATGAACTCAAAATGAGGATTGAGATGCCAAGTATAAAGAAGTTAGTAAATTTGTTCAGAAGTAGGTCGGGTTGCCCT
>NZ_JAACKB010000163.1 GCF_010892395.1 Sulfurovum sp. bin170 | reverse complement strand
TTTCCTTATATGCAATTTGCATTTTCGGAATCGGCGTGTTTACACCCGAACTATTTGGTTCAAAAAAAGCTTAATTCATTGGCATTGATTTATTAGGATAAGGCAAAGCCATTGTCCCTACAATATTTCAATTTCAAAACAGTAGAGACAAGGGATTCCCTTGTCTAAATCCTTAATTCATTGGCATTGGACTTTAGTCCCGAATATATCGAGGCTAAAGCCATCGTTTCCTAGCTTTGCAAGAAGTCTATTATAGATTCTGAGAAAGAGGAGGGGAGGGTGAGAGAGTTTTAAAACTCCTCATCCTCTTTTTTATCCATAGCCTTAGCATTGTCCATAAGAACAGGAACAAAAAGCAGAGATACAAAAACAGCAGCAACTGTACCAGATATAAGAGCAACACCAAGTCCACCAAAGATAGGGTCACCTGCTAATAGAGCTGAACCTAAGATAATCGCAACGGCTGTAAGCATAATGGGTTTTGCTCTAGTGTTCGCGGCTATTGCAATTGCTCGTTTCTTCTCTATATCTTTTTTATTGATTAAATCCATAGCAAAGTCAATGAGCAGTAGTGAGTTTCTTGAACTAATCCCCATCAGAGCAATAAATCCAATCAAGGAGGTCGCTGTGAGGAAGAAGGTCTCTGTGGTGACCATATCTGCTACCCAGTGACCGAGTATTACACCAATCAATGAGAGAAATGAGCCAATCAAAATAATACCACTCAAAGCAAAACTTTTATAGTAGATTACCAATAAGAAAAAGATAAGTACCAGTGCAGAGATAAATGCTCCACCCAAATCTCTAAAGGTATCCAGAGATACTTTCATCTCTCCATCCCATCGGAGTAAGAACTTCTCACCTGAGTGTTTGTCTGTTAGGTATAGGTCAAACATATAGGTAGTAAATCCTGCTTTTTCAATATCATACTGCTTTGCAAAATGCTCCAACATCACATCTCTAGCATCCAGCAGTGGATAGAGTTGTGAGACCATATCGGTCTCTGCGATGACATTAATCATGCGACTAAGGTTTTTGTGCATAATCATCGGAACCGATTTGACTTTTGATATATCTACCATTTCGCTAAGCGGCACCATCATCCCTTTTTTGTTCATAAGATTTAGTGAAGAGAGTTTACTACGCAGGGCATCCTCATCAGAGGAAGATAGCTCTTTGGTCTCTTTACTAAGCACCAAAAATATTGGAATCTGTGTCAGGCGATTGGCTGAGTTTTTACTGGCGATAACCTTCCCCTCAAAGGCAAGATAGAGGATGTTGTTGACCTGTTTAATATCCAAGCCACTTCTGCTGATTTTTTCTTTGTTTGGGGTGAGGTTGTATCTGTCATAAATATCATCAGCCATAATGTCAATATCTACCAATCCCTCTGTATTGGCTAATATCTTACTTACCTCAATGGAGAGTTGTCGGCTCTGCTCAATATTGTCACCATGTACCTCTACCACAATAGAAGCCATAGTAGGAGGGCCAGAGGGTTGCTCTATGAGCTTGATAGTAGTTCCTGAAACAACAGATTCACAGCTATTTTTTAGAACAGGTCTTAATCTTTGGGTCATGAGAAATGATGGCTCTTCTCGGTTATGTTTATCCGTTAGGTTTACAGATATTTCAGCTACATTCTCTGTGCGTTTCATACTCGCACCCTTGACAAGACCTGCGTAATCTAGTGGAATACCCTGTCCATAAAAAGGCTCCATATGTAGAATCTCTCTCTCTCTTTTGAGTATATCGAGAACACATGTAGCTACTTTTTTTGTCTGCTCTATAGAGCTTGCTGTGGGTGTATCTATATAGATAGAGTAGGTGTTGGCACTCTTTCCTGGTAGCATTCTTGCTAGTACCCCTTTGCTTGGAAACATCAGCAGTGTGGCAAAAAAGGCTACAGCTGTCAAGACAACAACTAAAAACTTTTTGAATTTACTATCCAAAATATTATGGACAAACCGTTCAAATTTAGGTGTTTTATTATTTCCCATCTTTTGCTCCTTTTTTATCTTCGTGTTCAGGTTTTTTTAGAAGTTTTAGACTTAGATAAGGTGTAAAGATATAAGCAACAACAAGTGAAGCAAATAGAGCTACAGGTACATTATATGGTATTGGTTTCATAAATGACCCCATCATACCACCAACAAATGCCATAGGAACCATAGTCATAATAATTGCTAAAGTAGCAATATTGGTAGGTCCTCCAACCTCATCTGTTGCCTCAACAAGAAGTTCACCCATCTCTTTATCTTTGGCACTCTCGTCGTGGAGGTGTCTGTGGATGTTTTCAATAACAATAATGGCTGCATCCACTAGCAGTCCTAGTGATAGTAAAAATGCAAAGAGCGTAATCCTGTTCATGGTCTGACCCGTCATATATGCGATAAATAGTGTCACTGCCAAAATAGCAGGAACAGAGAATGTAACGATAAGCGACTCTCTCCAACCCAGTGCAAAGACCAGCATAATCGCAATAATAATAATGGTAATCACCAAGTGATGCATCAGCTCATTTACAGCCTCATTTGCTCTCTCACCATAATTTCTTGTAATGATATATCCTATCCCATCTTTCTCAAACGCTGTGTGATACTCTGTTAACATCTTCTCAACATCTTTTGCCACAAAAACAGCATTGGTTCCTGCTAGTTTAGCGATGGTCATGGTAACCTGAGGAGTGGCATCACTCATAGGGTTTTCAACTTTGCCATCTTCTCTATAATATATCTCAACATCTTGGAAGTTCTGTTTATCAATTCCTGCTGTAACCGATGCAACATCTCGCAGATAGATAGGAGAACCCATATATTGAGCGACGATAACATTGTTGACATCATCTATACTCTCTATAGCATTAGAGATACCAAACATAACAAGTTTTCCATCAGCAGAGCGACCTTTTACATCAGGTACAGAGACAGCTAGTGATTGAACAGATTGCATAATCTGACCCATTGAGAGGTGATATGCAGAGAGTTTTCCCATATCAACCTCTACATTAAACTGCTCTTTGTGGGCTCCTTTTAGAGTAGTTTTTGCAACATTTTCGATACCATTGATTTTGTGTTGAAGTGCTTTGACCTTCTCAACCAAATCAATCGTTGAGAGTTTCGAGTCCTCTTTTTTGTAGAGAGCAACGGTCATAATAGGGACAGCAATATCAATATCAAAGGGTTTAATAAGTGGTTGCATCACCCCTTTTGGCATCTGATCCATATTCTGCATCACTTTATCATAGAGTTTGAGATTGGATTTTTCTCTATCTTCACCGATATAGTACATCACATTGACGATTCCGACATTGTCCATCGCCATACCATAAACATGCTCTATTCCTTGAACCTCACGGAGTTTTTTCTCTAGGGGCTTGACAATGACATTTTCAATCTCCAAAGGGGTAGCACCTGGCATCGCTACAATAATCGCTCCACCTGATATAGCTATCTGTGGGTCTTCTTCTCTAGGCATCGTCTCTAGGGCTATCCAACCTATGGCTATAAGGAAAATACCCAAGACAGCAGTTAGAGGATTTCGAAGAAACCCTTTTGCTAATTTACCAGCAACATCTTTTACTTCATATGGTTTTTTTTGCATCATTAATCTTTAATATTGACTTTGGCATACATACCTGGATATATAGATTTGCCTTTTTTATTAAATTTGATTTTCATCTTAAACTTATGGGTCATTGGATTGGAGCTAGGGATAATCGAGGAGATACTTCCCATAGTTGCAAAATCTATTGATGGAATCTCTACAGCTACATTTTTACCAAGTTCAATATGCTTTAGGTTTGTCTCTGAAATCTCAACGATAATACTAAGCTTACTTAAATCAGTCAAGACAACCCCCGGCATACCAGGTATTGCCATCTCACCAACATTGAGTGTTTTCATAATGATTACACCATCATTTGGAGCTTTTAGTTTGAGATAGTTGTATTGGTTCATAACCTCTTTTTTCATAGCTCTTGCTTGTGCAATCTGTTTTTGAGATATTTTTACCATATCTTTCATGTTTTTGGCCGCTAGTTGTAGATTTTCTAGCTCATATTTAGAGACCATCCCTTTTTTAAACAGTCTTTGGTATCGTCCAAGATTTAGCAACACATTGGTCTCTTGATTTTTATTCATCTGAAGTGCTAGTTGTGCTTGTGAAATCCCAAGCTCCACTTGCTCTTTTTTTGAATCAATCTCTTTGGAGTCAATCTGATAGAGTAGTTGACCTTTTTTGACAATTTCTCCCTCAGAGACATTCATCTTTTTAACAATTCCCATATATCGGCTTGTTATCATCTTCTGGTTGTCTGAAACAACGGAGCCTGTCAGATTTAGTTCAATCGCACTAGCGTAGCTAACTGCTAAGAGTAGCAGTAGTGTTATTTTTTTCATATTTCATCTCCTTTGTCAATAATACTATTTAGTTCAAATATCTTTGTGTTTCTCTCATTTTTTACGGTAAGTAGTTTTAGTAGTACCTCAAGCTCTTTTGACTGTTTGATAAGTACATCAGAGATAGAGCTGATTCCCTCTTGATACTGTGCCTGATAAGTCTCATAGACTCTATTCGCAAACTCTAGTTGAGCCTCTAGGCTCTTTATCTCTGCATTTTCACTCTTAATCTCTGTCATAGTTTTTCTAACCTTAAGACAGATTCCTCTTTTGGCTAAGTTTACCTGCTCATGAACTTTCATATTTTCAACTTTGGCTCTCTCTAGGTTGTTTTTGTCTATTCCACCATTAAAAAGATTCCATTTTGCTTGAACACCTATAGTGTAAGAGTCTTTATCCAAAAACTCATTAAATAGATTATCATCCGCACTGCCATACTCGCCAAATGCACCCACTTCAGGCAGAAAGTTTGACTCTTGAAGTTTAACTGCCATATCTGTAATCTCTAATCCAAGCTTCGCTTTTCGTATATCAAGATTAATCTTCTGAACTTCCTCTTTTACCACAGTTGGCATAGGTGCCATATCTGAAACATTTTGGATAGATTCTACATCGCTATTCATTAAAAAAGAGAGATATTGATAAGCTAGTTCTCTGTTGAATGTAGCCTGACTCAACATGCTCATAGCCTCTGCTTTTCGTGCTTGGACTTCAAGCTGGTCAATCTCTTTTGCAAAACCCTCTTCTCTCATATTAGAAACAATCTCATCTAGTCTATTGATATTATCAATAATACTACCAAGATTTAGAATATAGTTATCAACCAAGGAGATGTCATAAAAAGTTTTAGTAGTCTGAAATATCTTCTCATTAAGTAGCTTAGATGTATCAAGCTTACTCATGGTATGTAGTGCATTAGTAATATTTTTATACTGTGTTAATTTTCCACCTGTATAGAGTGGAACCATATAGCTAAACTTTGTTTGAAAGTGGTTTCTCGCCTTTGGATTGTTTAAATTTTCTGGTGGATCTGAATACATTCTTCCCGCTGCCGTCATATCACCTTGTTGTGCAGCACCCATATTATTCATAAACTCTTCTGCTCCAAAATCACCAAATGTAGCCTCTCTGCTCTCTAGTTTAAATCCAAAAACATTTCCTGCACTATTGGATCGAATAGCTTGAAGTGTGACATCTAGTTTACCATAACGGTGACCCTCTGCCTCTTTGGCTTCATAGGCTTTCATCTGTTCAGTAAACTTAGCAATTTTTAGCTCCAAGTTATCCTTTTTGACCAACTCCAGAGCATTTTGTAGAGATAGGTTTTCAATCTTCGCTTCTAGCTCATCTGCATTTAGCATACTAGTCAAGATAACCAATGGTACAATACAGAGAGTTAAAGATTTTTTTAAAATCATTCTCTTCCTTTTCTTTG
>NZ_JAACKB010000162.1 GCF_010892395.1 Sulfurovum sp. bin170 | reverse complement strand
AGATATGGAACTCTCAACAAAAGATACAAATCTGTTTCTTCTGTTGAGGGGAAAACTAGCACTAAAAGCCCAAGAGCAGATAGTCAAAAATTATCAACTTTTGGCTGATTTTCACAAAAACAAGAGTGATGATAAAAAGAGTGAGAAAAAGGAGAAGCCTGTAGAGGTCTCGTCTGATACTATAACAATATATTGTGATGGAGCGTGTAAAGGCAATCCTGGAAAGGCAGGTAGTGGTTTGGCTATCTATCATGGTAAGAGTAAGCCAACTCTACTATATGGAGAGTATGAAGAACGAGGGACGAATAACACAGCAGAGCTAAATGCTCTCTATAAAGCGATGTTGCTTTCAAGTGAGTATGTACCATCCAAAGTTACAATATATTCTGACTCTAAATACAGTATTGATTGTGTTACCAAGTGGGCTTATGGTTGGAAGAGTAAGGGGTGGACGAAAAAAAGTGGAGAGATTAAAAATCTGGAGATTATAAAACTAGCTCATGAACTCTATGATGGTTTGAAGAGTAGAGTTGTTATCAAGCATGTCAAGGGTCACTCTGGTGTTGAGGGGAATGAACTGGCTGACCGTATGGCTGTTTTTGCTATATCTTCTCAGAGTAGTGGATATGAGGGGTATGATTATGAAGATATTGAGGATGTGCTTGGGATGAGTGAGGGGTAAAATCAATTTACTCCCCCATAAAAACCTTGACTTTTAGCTTCGTTCCAACCTGAATCCCAATTTTCATTCTCTTCCCTTTTATCTTTTTGGATGTTTTATAATCAATAATCCCATCTTTGACTTTAACGGGTCTCCATCCATGACCACGAATATAGACAAATGCTTTTTTAGCACTATTCTCAACTTTTGCTTTTACTCTTGTTAAAATTCCATTTTTTGGATAGCTTGTAGGCTCTACTATCTCTACATTATGCAACTCATCGAAATTAAGATAGGTCTTTAGCTTAGGTTTTCCAACCAAGGCACATCTATCTATATCAAAAATATCTGTCCCTTTTGAGACAGCCCCCATATTTTGGTTGAGAACAGCTTCAAAACCATACTCTTTGGTGATTCTCTCTAGTTGCTCATTATATTCACCATAGGGATAGACAAAATATTTAGGTTTGATTCCAAACTCTTTTTCAAAGATGGCTAACCCTTTGTCAAAATCCTCTCGTATCTCCTTTTCGCTCATGTTTACCATGTGGGCGTGTGCGTAAGAGTGGTACTCAAATGAACCATATTTGGCAATCTTTCTAAGTTGGTCAAAAGAGGTGTAGTCTTTGTATCCCTCTTGGGTTGCTTTTAGGTATAAGAATATCGTGAATGGGTATCCAAACTCTTTGAAGATTGGTAGACCCTTTGTATAGAAGCTTTTGAAGTTATCATCTATGGTTAATACAATCCAGTTATCTGGAATCTCTCTGTCCTCTTTTAAAGCGTTGATTAGGGTCTCTAGTTTTACAACTTTATAGCCATTTTTTTTGAAATAGTTAAACTCTTTTCGTAGCTCTGCTATGCTTGTATTGGTTGAGGGGTGTCGGGTATCTCCAAACCTATGATAGACAAATATGTGTGCATCTGCTTGGAGGAGTGAGGAGGATGTAGTGAGTAGATAGAGGAGGAGTAGGATAGATAATTGGAATCTTTTTAGCATGGAGATTTCCTTTTTTGAGTCGAATTATATCGTATTCATTTTAACAAAATGGTGTTTCAAAACCTCAAATATGATGTTTGTGGTAGAGAGTTTTGAGTTGAACAAGAGAGAATAGCTATAAGTTGTATTAAAATAGGAGAAATTGATAGATAAGGATTGATATGAAACTATATTATTATGCTCATACAGGACATAAAAATGGACTAGATAGGCTTAAGAAAGCAACCGCTCTGTTAAAGGAGTTTGATAAAAAAGGATTAGATACATTACTTTTAGTGAATGATTTTAGGGCAAGTTTGGTGGCTAGAGAGTTTGGGATTGCTGATTCTGTTCATATCGAGACGATACAAGATATAGATGCAATTGCAACGCATGGCGATGTTGTTATTATAGATAGTCCAGAGGATGATAGAGGGAGATTGGAGAAGTATTGTCGTGAGTTTAGACATGTTTTTAGATTTGCACAGAGTGAGGATGATGCTTCTCGTTATGGTGAAACCGTCCTTGATGAACCTGTGGTCATTGATGAGATCTATTTTGAGGAGTATGAGAAAGAGGATAGAACAGTTTTCTTTTTGAGTGATTCGGATGCAGATAAAACCATACTGTCCAATGCTGATTTCTTTAAAGATATGGATATGGAGCTACTTTTAGGACACTACTTTTATGTCAAATATGAGGATGATTTAGCCAAAATATTTAAAAAGTTACATGAAGCGGAGGAGTATATCGAGCTGATTTGTAAAAGTGAACGAATAGTGACAACTTCCCTACAGTGTGTATTTGAAGCGAGGGTTAGTGGGGCTAAAGTGGTCTATATTTTAACTAAACCTTTGAGTGTAAATATAAAAAAAATATTAAGTTTGCTACAAGTTGAAACGCTCAATGGCTTTGATAGACACAGTTATCAACAAGTGGTGTTTCCTAATACTTTGGATTGTCACCGAAACACCCAAAAGGCTAAAAAAATTGTCTCAAATATGATGAATATCATCAATTTATAGTAATTGTTTTGCCATAATAGGAATGAAATTAATTACAAAGGAAAGGTATGAGTAGTAGAAGAGACTTCATGGGTATGGCTCTGGGCGGTTTTACAGCCCTCGGTAGTATCGGTGCATTATATGCAATGAAAAAATCTTGGGATCCACTTCCAAGTGTAAAAGCTGCAGGTTTTACAACAATCGATTTGACAGACGCTAAAGAGAATGAGATAACCACCAAAGAGTGGAGGGGTAAACCAATCTTTTTGATGAAAAAGTCAAAAGATATGAAGCCACATGATAGAGATATTGTAGTAGGAGAAGATAGATATTTGGTAAATGTGGGGTTATGTACACACTTGGGTTGTATTCCTTCTTATAAACCAGCAGAAAAAGAGTTCTTGTGTGCCTGTCATGGTGGAAAATTTGATGCTTCTGGTGTCAATCTACCTAACTTGCCACCTGTTGTGCCATTGGATATTCCTCCATTTAGTATAAGTGGAACAAAAATGGTACTAGGTGGAACTGGTCCTGAATATGAGAAGTTGTTAGCCGATGGCCTAACAAGAAAGGTATAGGGGGTAGATTATGGCACGAATTGAAGGCGCAAAAAGCGTATATGAGTGGTTAGACCAACGGATAGCTATCACCACACTTAACAAAGTTATGCAGACAGAGTACTGGATTCCAAAGAACATTAACTTCTTATGGGCGATGGGTATGGTTTTGGCTGCTACATTTGGAATATTGACCATTAGTGGTATTTTCCTTTTAATGTACTATAACCCAAGTGTAGATTTGGCATTTGATAGTGTAAACTACTTGATTATGACAGAGGTTGGTTATGGTTGGTTGTGGAGACATGTTCATGGTATTGGTGCATCACTAGTATTCTTGATTATCTATATCCACATGTTTGTAGGTATCTATTATGGTTCATATAAAAAAGGTAGAGAGCTTATCTGGATTTCAGGTATGTTACTGTTTGTACTTTTTTCAGCTGAAGCATTCTCTGGATATATGTTACCTTGGGGACAGATGAGTTACTGGGCTGGTATGGTTATTACCAATCTATTTGCTGGTGGTTCACTAGAGGCTACAGGTTTTGTTGAGTGGATTAGAGGGGATTATGTTCCTGCTCAAGCGTACTTGACACGATTCTTTATGCTACATGTATTCTTGCTGCCATTGTTGATTATCGGTGCGATTGTATTCCACTTCGGAACACTTAGAATCCCACATGTTAACAACCAAGATGGTGAAGATTTTGATTATGATGAAGCTGCAGAGCTTTACAAAGCTGGTAAGGTAAAAGAGTCTAAGGTTATTCCGTTTAGCCCTGTATTCTTAAGTAAAGATGTATTTGTAATGGGTGTCTATTTTGTCCTGTTCTTCTATCTTGTCTTCTACCACTTTAACTTTGCAATGGACCCAGTAAACTTTGACCCTGCAAACGGACTTAGTACTCCTGCACACATCTATCCTGAGTGGTATTTCTTGTGGTCGTATGAGATTCTTAGACCGTTCCCAACAGATTTAGGTCTGATTGCATTTGCGATTTCACAAGTTATCTTTATGATGCTTCCATTCTTGGATAGAAGTCCAAATGTTGCACCTGCAAACAAAAGAGGATTGTTCCACTTCTGGTTCTGGGCGATGTTGATTAATGTCATTGTCTTGACATTTATGGGTAAACTTCCACCTGAGGGTATTTGGAATGTAATTGGATTCTGGGCAGCGATTATGTTCTTTGTTCTATGGATTATATTACCAATCATAACAAAATTAGAAAAAAAGATATAAGGAGTATAAGATGAATAAAGAACTGAAAATATTCGGAGTTGTTGCAGTCTTAACTCTAATATTATACTGGGGAGTTGAGCCATTCGCTCACGGACAGATGCATAAGCATGTAGATTATAACGAGTTGAAATATGATGGTAAAGCAGATATTGCAGAGGCATCAAAAGATACCGTAGAAGCAAAAAAAGCTTTTTGGGCAGATGTTAAAACAATATCTGCACTCAAAGGTGACGCAGTAGCTGGTGAAGCTACTTATGCAATGTGTATGGGTTGTCACATGGATGGTGCTGCCAATATGGGTGGTGTTATTCCTCCTGTATTAGACCATGCAGGTACTATATATGACAAAGATTACTTGATTGCGTTGATTAAAGACCCAGCGATGGCATCTAATGTTGACCACAAGTATGCTGATACGATGACACACCCAATGGGTAGCATCAAAGCGATGGTCTCAGAGCCACAAGATATTGCGAATGTTGTTGCATACTTGAAAGCAAATAAGAGTGGTCTCGTAACACCAAAACAAGCATATGAAGAGGCTTGTGGACGATGTCATGCCAACAGATATGTTAAATGGACACAAATTGGTACAGTTCCTGCAACTGAGAGAAATCTCGCTACAGGTGCTGATATTGATGCGTTGAAGTTCAAACAAGCTGTAGCAGAAGAGCAATCGTTGGTTGCTGACTATATGGGTAAACTTCCGCCTGATTTGTCTATGATAATCAGAGCTAGAAGTCACCATTTCCTAGAGACATTCATCGAGAATCCTCAAGGTCAAATGGCTGGTACAGCTATGCCTAGAGTAGGGGTTAATCAAGAAGGTATGGATAAAGTTATGGCATATCTTGAAATTTCAGGTGACCCTAGTAAACCAGCTAGAGAGGCACTTGGACCATGGGTAATTCTATTCTTTATCATATTCACAGTGTTGGCTTATTACTGGAAACAAGCTATGTGGAAAGACCACTATTAATTCCGTGGAGACAAGGCATGCCTTGTCTCTACTTTGAATGAGGAGGGGTTTTTGACCTTCTTCCTCAAAACTTCTCCTCTTTTTTTAACACACATCTTATTTTTAAATACTTTAAGGTTAAACTATTTGAAAATAGGATTAAATAAGAGTGGTTTACTCTTATTTAAGGAGAGTTGTATTATAATTGATACCAATAACTATTATAATGGTTAATTATAAAAAGGATACTCTGATGAAAAAAATATATCTCTCCCTTGCCACACTCCTCTTGCTTACTGGGTGCATAAATGACAAGCCAAAGCAGAAGCTAGATGGTGAAGAGCTGTTGACTCAAAAATGTGCATCCTGTCACAATTTGGATATGCCACCTAAGAACTATGATAATGAGATTGCCCCCTCCCTTATGGCAGTTACCTTTCATCTCAAAGATTTAATAACATCAAGCAATCCATCAGAGCATAAGTCCAAAATTATCTCTTTTGTACAGGATTATGTTGTCAATCCTACGGCTGAAAAATCAATATGTGACAAAGCAAGTCTGGATAGCTATGGTCTTATGCCATCACAAAAAGGAAAAGTCACCGACGATGAGGTAGAGGCGATGGTTGAATATATGTATGAGTATTATGACAACAAAAAACTCCTAGAGCAACTCGCAGAAGAGAGACGACTTAAGAATATGCCACCACATGAGCGAGTGATGGAGCAAAAAGGGTGTCTAACATGTCATGGTATGGAAAAAGATAAGGTGGTAGCCCCATCCTTTAAGATGATATCTGATAAATATGAGAAAAAAGATAGAGAGATGCTTATTCAAAGTATCAAAGATGGAACAAAGGGAAAATGGGAGAACAGAAAGCTTCCGATGCCTTCATTTAAAAAGATAAGTGATAAGGATGTTGAAGGGGTGGTGGATTGGATATTGAGATAGGGGACTTGACCTTTATCTCCTAAGATTTTTATTTTATATCGCTATAATCAAAAGAAAAGGTATTTTATGAGACTTTTTCTTTTATCTTCTATATCTCTACTTCTCTTACCTCTACTCTTTTTTGGGTGTAGCTCTACACAAATCAAAGAGAGAGAAGAGTACTCTACTTATCTTAGTAGAGATTATCTTCAAAATTTAGACTTTTCAGGGCAAGATTTGGTTGCTACACTTATTGGAAACAGTTGGTACTATGTAAGAGAAGATGGTAAAGCAATCTCTGTTATTAGAGATGATAATGGAGAAGCTGATAGATTTAGAGAGGGCTTAGCAAGAACAAGAATTAATGGTAAAATAGGATTCTTTAACAAAACTTTGGATATAGTATTAAAACCTATTTATGATTTCGCTTTCCCTTTTCACAATGGTATATCAGAGATATGTGTGGGCTGTCAAGAGGTGAAAGAGGGTGAGCATAGTATGCTCAATGGTGGGAGTTGGAAGAGAATCAATAGAGCAGGTCTTATATTGGAAGAGTAGGAGAGGATATTTATGTTTTTGAGGTCGATTAGATTAGTAACAGCTGTTAGTGTGATGGCTATGTTTTTAGGTTGTGGAGGTGATGATGATACAGCTTCGGAGGAGCAATCATTGGCAGAAGATATAGCCATAGTAACAGTAGGCTTACAAGAGTTGACTTCTCTTCAAGCAGAAGTGTTAAATCTACATAACGAGAAGAGAAGAAGCTACTATACAGATTCTGATTTGACTTATAGTGTGGCGTTGGAAGAGGCTGCACAGGCTTATGCTGATGTTTTGGCATCTAATGGAAGGTTTGAGCATGACCCAGAGAATGGAGTAAAAGGGTATGGAGAGAATCTTTATGCTCATAGTGAAAGGGTAGCACTTACCACTGCTGATGCTATGCCTCACTGGTATGATGAAGAGAAAGTACTCTATAACTATGCTGATGGCTCTTGTCAAGAGGACTATTATGATAATGGGAGTAGAATTAAGTGTGGACACTATACACAGGTGATTTGGCAAGAGACTAGAGAGGTTGGTTGTGCTACAGCTCAATATAAAACAGGAGATATGAAAGATGGGTTTGTTTATGTCTGTAAATATATGAAAGCTGGTAATAGTTCTATGAATGGTGAGGAGGAGAAACCATATTGTGCATCTTATGATAATAGTGATATGTATCTTGATACTGTGCCATCAAGTTTGGCTCTTGCAGGTAAAAGCTTTGCAATTGAACTTCGCGATGAGGATAGGGTGGCTTGTACAAAAGTAGATAGTTTTAACTCTGCCATTGAGTTTTCTGCTGATTTGAAAACAGCAAAAATTGAAAATTTTGAGATGGCGACACTTACCTATAATGGTGAACCTGCAAAGAACAGTTTAGATTTTGATACGGTATTGATTGATGGGAAAAGCATAAAATTGAGTGGGACTAATAAAAATATACCTGCAAAAAATTATCAAAACAGTAGTATCTATATGAATTTTACAATTATAGGTGAGGCTACAGACTACTACTCTGTGGAGATAGAGTGGAATCTATTGGATAAAAGTGAACCGCTATATAGTAGAAGCATGAAGGCAAAGCTCTATAAATAGTTGT
>NZ_JAACKB010000161.1 GCF_010892395.1 Sulfurovum sp. bin170 | reverse complement strand
CCCATTTTTTTGGGCAAAATTCCACTCAAAGTTCAACTCTGAAATCTGGTATCACCCTTTTGTTTTAGTTCAAACTCTCTTTTTTTAGAAAATTCTATCCTCCTCTCTCCTAAACAAAAATCCTCCGATAATGGACATAAGAACCAACATAAGTATCATTCCATTAATACCAAGTGACGGAATATCCGACTTATAAGTCTCACAAGCACACTCACCATCAATAGAGATACTTCCCTCTCCACTCTCTCTTCTACCAACATCAAGAATAATATACCGTATAGGTGTCGGTGTTCCAGTAAAACCATCTTCTGGCGTAAAGATAACTACACCATCTTCCACGCTCCATACACCCTCACCTGCTACTACAATACGCGTACCTCTATTACCATTAGAATCTATTAACAGCACCGAAGAGATATTTATATCTCCACTATCATTATCCAAAATATTTATAACAATAGAGTTTGACCCATTAGCCAATCCAATATCATTGTTTATGACTATAATCTGGACTCCAATCTGACCAATTATGATATTTGCCATATTGCTTCTGTTTCCACTACTATTAGCCACGGTGTACCCAATCGGTGTTGGAGTTCCTGTGAATCCTGCCTCAGGTGTGAAGCTCACTAGACCACTCTCATTGACACTCCAAACACCCTCACCTGTTACAGTTATAGTTTTTCTATCTCTGCTTAGAGTCATTATAGAGCTTCCATTTACTGGAACAATCAGCTCAACGCTAGAGGCTACAATATCTCCTCTATCGTTTCGTATCACATTAATCAAGGTTGGGTTGCCGACATTTAGAGTGGTTCTATCATCAATCGCCAAGAACTCATGCCTAATATCAACCGTTGCACAGTTTGAGTTTTCGCCTGATGTTAAAAGGATTGTATACTCTATATCTGTTGGGTCACATCTAAATCCATCTTCTGGAGTGAATGTAATTGAACCATCACTATTTACCTGCCACACTCCCTCTCCCTCAACGGTCAAGATTTTAACACCCTCTCCATTACAACCTATCTGGACTCTGTTAGATATGATATTTGTTGTATCATTTGATGTTACATCTATATTATAGGTTATATTATTATTGATGGTCGTTGAACTGTTGTCTATAACTGTTGAGTTATAGATAATGAGTGTATCATCTACAGCATCAGGATAGATAATTGTGATAGTTGCACGATTACTTACATCACCCTCATCCTCTCTCACGACATACTCTATCGGTGTTGGCGTAGAGTTGAAACCACTTTCAGGGGTAAATATAACTGTTCCACTGCTATTAACACTCCAAATACCTTGACCAATTACCTCTACTCTCTCCACTTCGCTACTGTTAATTGGGTCAATCAACCTTAGGCTTGTTGGGTCTAGTGGACTGCTTGTAGCCTTATCATTATCAAGTACATGAATCACTATAACCTGACCTCTAGCACCATTTACAGAGTCACTGTTTGCAACTGGTGGATAGTTAACTTTTACCTCTGAACCTGTCTGATTCCCATGATTATCCTCTACACTATAGCTAATCGCCGTTGGGTCACCTGTGAACCCATCCTCTGGAGTGAATGAGATAGCACCTGTTATTGGACTGACTTGCCATACACCCTCACCTGTTACTGTGATTGTTTTTCCATCTTCACTGACTACAGCACCATCCATCGTTGTTGTTATTTTCAGTGTTGAAGTATCAAAACTATAAGTTCCCATAGTATCATTTGCCAAAACGGCTATAGTCACACTATCACCACTAACACCCTGCGCAATATCCATACTAGAGCTTGGCATATCATATCTCCTGATACCTGCATCTATGGTCACAATATTTACAGCACCCCCAACAGAGAAGCTTTCTGTTTTTCCATTGCTACCCACATCAGAGTCTTTTGTATCATCAGCACCTTGATCTTGGTGAGAGAAGATATAGTCTGTTGGTAGATTACTAAACTCTACACTATAGGTTCCAACATTCACATTGGTAAAGTGATACTCCCCACTTGCATTTGTTGTTGTAGTATCAAGAGCAGTATCTGTGGAGTCACTAAGTGTTACACTCACACCATTGACACCCAGTTCACCCTCATCTTGGATACCATTTGAGTTCTCATCATACCAAACTCTATCACCAACTGTTGAGCCTTCTTGATGTAGACCCATATCGACGGTAGCGTTAATCTTACCTGCTTCAAGTGTTATAACCTCTGTTCTACCCTCTGCATTGGTATCAGAGTCTAGTGCATCATTATCCTCTTGGTTTTGCATACTTACAAAATAACCTGTAGGTATATCAAAGATAAGGTAATAATCCCCTACTTCAATACTGCTAAACTCATAGTTACCATTTTCATTAGTAGTCGCTGTCGCTATCTTCTCATCTGTATTATAGTTATATAGAGCCACCTTGACACCCTCTATTCCACTCTCTCCAATATCTTGAATACCATCTTTGTTGACATCACTCCATACCAAATCACCCAACACAGCTTTTGATGGTGGACAGATAGTCTTATAGATACCCATATCCCAACCCAAACTATTTTGACCAGCGATTAGCGTTGTCTCTTCTGTTACAAATCTCTTATCAGAGTTTTTATAGACATCAGAGTCTTTCTCTGCATCACTTCCCTCATTTTTAGGAGACAATATATGACCTGACGGCAAAAGCTTAAACTCTGCATAGTAATCCCCAGGGGCGATACCAGTAAAGATATAGTTACCATTCTCATCAGTCATCATCGAACCGACTGCACCATTTGCACCAAATAGAGTTACATTGACATCTTTTACACCATTCTCACCCTCATCTTGGATACCGTTGTGGTCTGTATCTAGCCATACAAAGTTACCAAAGCTAACTCTCTGCTGATATAATCCCATATCTACAGTTGCATTATCCTTGCCTGACTCCAAAGTAAACACGCTTGTTCTACCTGCACTATTGGCATCTGAATCTTTGGTATCATCTCCACCTTGGTCTTTGTCGGAAATTGCATAACCTGCTGACGGAGTAAATACAATATAATAATCAGCAGGAATCAGACCATCAAAGAGATAAAGCCCACTACCATCAGTCGCCGTCCCAGCAACAAACTCACCACTTGCTCTATATAGCTCAACTTTTACATCTTTTATCCCACTCTCACCTGAATCTTGGATACCATTTTTGTTAGCATCATACCAAACCTTATCACCCAATTTCACAGGCTTTTGAAAGAGTCCCATATCGAGTGAATTATCCTCTTGACCTGCTACAAGAGTTACAATATCCGTCTTGCCTATTGTATCTGCATCAGAGTCTTTACTATCATTGCTACCCCTGTCTTTTGGACTAATAATATAGCCATTTGGAACTATAAATTTAACAAAATACCTATTTGGTGCTAAGTCTCCAAACTGATATATACCTTGACTATTTGTACTTTTGGTTGCTATTAGCTCACTATTATGAGTATAAAGCTCAACTTTAATCCCTGCAATCCCTCTCTCATCACCATCTTGAAGACCATTCTCATTGCTATCATACCAAACTCTATTTCCAAGTTTTGCAGGAGCTTGATATATACCCATATCCACAGTTGTTATCTCCTCACCTGCGATTACGGTAATGAGTGCTGTTTTACCATGAGTATCGGTATCTGAATCTTTAGCATCATCACCACCTTGATTCTGCTTGGTCACCTTATATCCTGTAGGAATTGAGAACACTACTCTATACTCCTCAGGCTCCAAATTCTCAAAAAAGTAGTTACCATTCTCATTTGTCTGCGTAGTAGCTATCTCTTTTTTATGGATGTCAAATAGCTTAACCGTCAGCCCACTAATCCCTGGCTCACTATCTTGTATACCATCTCGGTTAATATCAAGCCAAACCCTGTCACCCAAAGTTCCCAACTCTACAGTAGTCTCTTTTCCTCTGTAGTGGCTACTATCACTAGCTGTTACACTCTTGCCCTCAGGGTCTAGTGATTTTACAGTGGCATTGTTCTCATAGTAACCCAAAATAGCTATTCCAGTTTTTTTACAAACCATCTCTTCGTTTATCACCAAATTATCTTGTGAACAGTAGACAACCCCCTCCTTGCTATCAATTAGTTCAATATTAGATAGATTGACATTACCACTATTTGTAATCTTGTAACTCCATGTAACAGTCTCACCAACTATAATATTGGCAATACTCCCACCATTGGTCAACTTCTCAATAGATATACTAGGCTTTGGAGTCTGATACATCCCTGCATCCCAACTCACATTGGCATCTCCATTCTCCACCAAGATAGCATCTGTCTTCCCACTCTCTATATCTGCATCAGAATCCACATCATCACTACCAATATCTTTTTTGGTTAGAGTCCAACCATCTTTGACAATAAATTTAACAAAATACTCACCTGCCATCAAATCCATAAAAGCATACGAACCATTATCATCAGTCACACTCTCTTTTATCTTCTCACTACTATCATAAAGCTCAACCTTAATCCCCTCAAGACCAACCTCATCAGTATCCTGCTTACCATTTTTATCCATATCAAACCAGACTCTATCACCAAGCATAGCTTTTCCACTATCAGGATAATCAACTCTCTCTTTTGCCACATTTGACCAATTACCCTTACTATCAGCCACCTTATACTCAACTGGCGTAGGGTCATCTATAAACCCATCTTCTGGAGTGAATGTAATATCTCCACTACTAAGGTCAACACTCCAAACCCCTTCGCCATCTACAATAAGCTTGTTACCACCATCTGTAGCATCAGAATGAACCAATTTAACGGTTTTTGGGTCTATATCACCATCTGCATCACTATCATTTTGTAGAGTTTTTAGAGTTACAGCCTTGCCAACCGCTCCCCCTTTATAGTCATCTTTAGCTACAGGTGCTACAGGGTCAATTACTGGTTTCTCTCCACCCTTGTAGTGACTACTATCACTATCATAAACAGCCGTTCCTATTTCACTTTTAGCCTCTACTTTAACGATATTTTTATAGAGACCCTCTCCTGCTTTTCCATGCTTGGAGGTACAAGTCATAGAGTTACCAACTTCAAGAGTAGTTTTAGGACATATAACTTTTCCCTCTCTATCATCACTCACAACTATAGCCGTAAGCTTCATATTGCCGATATTGCTAACTACAAAACTCCATACAACAGCAGAGTCATACTCCAACTCGACAGCCTCCGACGCTTCATCTGCATCAACACCATTGGTAGCTTTCTCTATCTTGATTTTGGGTTTAGACTCCTCACTTCCTCTATAGTAGCTTGGGTCACTATCCTCTACCTCTACCCCCTGCTCTGTCTTGGCAATCACTTTAGCCGTGTCACCATAAAGCCCCTCTATCGCTATACTCTTTTTAACTGCACATTTCATAGACTCATTTATATTAAGTGAACTCTCTGGACAAGATATAGCACCTGTTTTAACATCTGTTGCAGAGATATTTTTTAGTACCACATTACCCTTGTTACTAACACTATAACTCCACTTAATCTCCGAACCAAACTCAACAGCTACAGCATCAGCCTCCCTGTCAGCATCCACCCCATTGGTCAACTTCTCTATATCAATCTTTGGTTCAGGTTTGATATAGATACCCATATCCATACAATCATTACTAGACTCATAGAGATTGAGTCTGCTCTTTCCACTATCATCCACATCAGAATCACTACAGCTACCACTCTGGTCTCTTGGACTTACCGTATAACCCACAGGAGTTGAAAATTGGACAAAATAGTACTTATCTGCAATCACATTTTCAAAACTATAAATACCAGAACCATCTGTTTTTGTCTCTGCTACAAGATTACTATTTTTATCATAAAGCTTCACAACAATAGGTTTATCATACCCACTCTCATCGGAGTCCTGTTTACCATTGAAGTTACTATCAACCCATACTCTATCACCAATTGTTACTCTTTTATCAATATCACAACTAGGAGCTAATACATTGCCAATAGCGTAATATGTACCACCTTTAACAGCATACTCTGTAGAAGTTGTTCCCATCTCTCCCTTTACAATAATCGTATAGATAGCAGATGTGCCTTTGGCTTGACCCTTATCCCATTTGTACCCAGCCAAACCTGTAGTTGGGTCTCTCTCTCCAAATGTAATAACATGACTGGAATCCTCCACACACGCACCCATATCCAGTACCCAATGACTTAAATCTTTCTCCTCATCTTTAACACTCATTTTATAAGTAAAGGTTGTTAAGTTGTCTCTGCTACTATATTTAGAATTTTCAAGTGTTAATTTCCAACCTACTTCATCTATATCTTTTTTCTCAAAAGATTTTCCTGCAACAGCATTCAGTGTCACTATAGCTAAAAGTATAAGCACTATTTTAATCCTCTGTAGATAACCATTTGGACTTAACATAATATATTCCTTATTTAAAAAATTTAATTCTTAATTTTATATTAATTTTTCTTTAATATAGTTTTTTAAAATAATTACTTATACTATAGTTAAGGTACAACAGAGTAAGCTGTTGTAGAGATAGGTGTTTGTGTTATATGAGGTTGGAGATATTTGAAAACTATGATTTTTTGTTAACTCTTTTAGGAGATATGGAAAAAATTGATTTTATGCTAGATGGTGCGTTGGCAAACGCACCCTACACATATCTATCTTTTAGATGTATCTATCCCTGGATTTTCAGGGGTTCCGACATAATCACTAGGAGTAGAGTAGCTATACTCTATAAAGGCATAAGCTATACCCATAATAATCAACCCGAGAACAACAAGACGAACTGTTCTTCTCTTCTGTGGCGACTCATTGTTATCATAATCATCTATCTGCTCTAATGATGGTTCACCTTCTAATTTCATTTAAAATCCTTTATCATTTTTTAAGTTGTAACATATAAAAGCTTAAACTTCATAGTTTTATGAACAGTGTCCACCACCACAACATCCACTATCGGCTTTTGTTGGAACATTCATAGCGATACTAAAACGACTACCATTTTCACTTAGCGTAAAACTATGCTTCTGACAAAACTTATCATTCATATGATTTACCATCGCCTGAGCCTCCATTAATGCATCATCGTTGCTCTCATAGCTCTTGTTATTTTCAAAATCACTTTTCTTGAAACATCCACACTCTTTATCTACTGTAATTGTAAACATCTGTTATCCTTAGATATAAATTTAAATAATAGTATCAGATACTCTCTTAAATAGGAGTAAATTTGTCTTACTTAAGATATAATACTTTTAAGTGAACACTGATAATAGCTCACTATGGCAGACGCTACACATTGTCTATACTCTTTTCTTTAGAATTTTGAGTCACTATGATGAAGATAGAACCAAAATACTAAAACTTGGACTATATCATCAACCGATGCACGATTAGTTAGACTCTTATAACAAACGACTCTCCCAAAATAGCTCCTCTTCTAGTAAAAGAACAGAGAAGATGCTAAAGATAAATCCTAAATATGTATTGAAAAATTATATGTTACAAGAGGCGATTGAGGGTGTACAGAGAGGTGATTTTTCTATATTTGATGCACTCTTTAAGATAGCACAAGACCCATATGCTGAACATAGTGATTATGAACAGTGGACAGGTGCTATCAGAAATTGAGTTGCTCTTCATCAAAGCAAAGAGCTTTTTTTAAATTGCTCTTTTTACTTAAAGAGCTTTTTTAGCCTCTTGCAAAGCAGATATTATCTGGTCTATATTGGCTTTTGGAAGATGTACTTTCCACTCTGGCTCTGTTGCATCAGCTTTTAGCGAGATACCAATACTTGCAATAGCATCACTCTTAGCTCCATAGGGTTGCTCTACTATTGATATAGTAATGCTTCCATCTGTAGTTCCATCTAATCTCATTTTATCTATTTGAGTTACTGTTCCACTCATAATTTTTTCCTTTTTTAATATATGTCTTGAAATTATATCATATTATTATATTTATAACGCCTCCTCGTCCACCTCTCCTGTACGAATCCAAACGCTACTACCATAAAACCGTGTTATCAGTGCTAGAAATTTATTTTTCATAAATTTACTCCTTTTTTTAAAATTATAAATATACAGATAATTGTATAAAAATTAATTAGCATGATGGAGATTTTAAACCCAAAAAGAATAACTTAAAATAATATTATATATAATTTTAACTAAAAAAATAAATAACAATTTCATGAATATAATGCTAAAATCATTAAGCTGAAGTAATAATAAAATAATTAATTAATATTTATTATTAAATGTTTTATACTAATTTGATGAGGAGCATTAAAGATGAAAAGAGTTATTGGTCTAGGATTAATTACCTTTATGTTATTGATATTGACGGCATGTGGTGATGGAGATTCAGGGGGTACATCTTCTTTTACAGGAAGTTCAACTCACCCTGTCATTACTTCTAAATCTCAATATGAGGTTGAGGAGAATGAGATTGGTGTGATGACAATTACAGCTACTGATACCAATCAAGAGAGCCTTACCTATTTTATTAGTGGAGAGGATGCCATTAGTTTTGATATCAATACCAGAACAGGAGATGTTATTTTTAGAAATCCTCCAAATTATGATATCAAATCATCTTATAATATTATTATCATTGTAAGAGATATAGTGGGAAATGAGTCGAGTCAAAATATAAGTATAAATATTAAAAAACGAGTAAAAATAGAGGATGATATTACCCCACCAGAGTTTAAGTCACCGTTGAGTTTCAGTGTTAAAGAGAATCAGATAGATATTGATAGAGTTAAAACATCAGATGTCAATATCGTAAACTACTCCATTAGTGGTAGTGATGCAAACCTCCTATCCATCAATAGTGTAACTGGGGTTCTAACTTTTCAAGTCTCTCCAGATTATGAACTAAAGTCTAGCTACAGTTTTACTGTGACAGC
The DNA here is from genome assembly GCF_010892395.1 of Sulfurovum sp. bin170. Lineage (GTDB taxonomy): Bacteria > Campylobacterota > Campylobacteria > Campylobacterales > Sulfurovaceae > UBA1140. Next base: position 2,138 of record NZ_JAACKB010000161.1, on the reverse strand, counting down.
AAGAGATAGTGTAGGAAATGAGAGTAGTCAAAATATTACCATAAAGATTATAGATGTGGTAGAGACAGGAGTAGATAAAGAAGCTCCTATATTTACAATTGTTAATACCATTGGTGTTAAAGAGAATCAAATTGATGTCATGACACTGAGGGCAACAGATACCAATAGTATTAGCTATTCTATTAGCGGTACTGATGCAAATAGTTTTAACATCAATAGTTTATCAGGGGTTATAACTTTTAAAAATACTCCTGATTATGAGAGAAAATCCTCTTATAGATTAACCGTAATGGCAACTGATAGTAAAGGGAATAGTGCTACAGAAAATATTACTGTTAATATTATTGATATTTATGAATCCTCTACTGTTAATGTTCCTGAACCTATTACTGATAATACGCCTCCTATTTTTACTTCATCAACCAGTGTAAGTGTCAACGAAAACCAAACTAATGCAATAAAAGTTAGTGCAACTGATACCAATAGCATTACTTTCTCTATAAGTGGTACAGATGCTAGTAGTTTCAATATCAATAGTTCAACAGGAGTTGTGACTTTTAAAACTGCTCCTGATTATGAGGTTAAAAGCTCTTATAGTTTTACGGCAAGAGCGACCGATAGTAAAGGCAATAGTAGTACCCAAACTCTATCTATAACAATTTTGGATATTAGTGAAGTTGATGAAAGTGTCTATTTTATTACCACTTGGAAAACAGATAATAATGGTGTATCTAACAATAATCAAATTACAATTCCCACTACAGGAGGTGGGTACAACTATCGTGTTGATTGGGGAGATGGCACTACTGATGAAGGAGTAGCAGGAGATATAACACATACCTACTCTACCATTGGCACTTATACTGTTGAAATATCTGGGGATTTCCCTCGTATTACTTTTGGTAGATGTTGGAATATTTCCTCTACAACTACTGATAGCTCAAAATTACTCTCCATTGAGCAGTGGGGAGATATTAGATGGACTTCTATGGAAGGAGCTTTTGCTTTCTGTGATAATTTAACTGGAAATGCTATAGATGTTCCTGATTTATCTAATGTTACCGATACTTGTAGTATGTTTATGTATGCTGAAAAGTTCAACCAAGATATAGGAGATTGGGATGTTTCTAATATTACCAATATGGGTGCGATGTTTGGTGCTGCTGAAAAGTTTAACCAAGATATAGGAAACTGGAATGTCTCTAAGGTTAATAATATGATCTATATGTTTGATTGGGCTAACAGTTTTAACCAAGATATAGGGAGATGGGATGTATCGAATGTAACTAATATGGAAGCTATGTTTCATAGTGATTCTCATCCTTCTTTTAATCAGGATATAAGTAATTGGAATGTTGCTAATGTAACTAATATAAGTAGGATGTTTAGTGGTGCTTCATCTTTTTCAAATCATGATTTAAGTTCTTGGAATGTTTCAAAGGTTACAAATTATTCTAGTTTTAGTGATGGATGGGGAACAGGAAATATAGAACCAAATTGGTAATAAAAAGATTATCTTATGAGAGAGTCTAAACTACCAGTACCTCTCTCTATTAAAATGCTATCTTGATTCCCATCGCTCCAAGACTAAAAGAGGTTCTTTCACAATCTTTCCTGCGTGGAAGTGTATATGAAAGCTTAAGTTTAAAAAATATTTTTTAGATAATTGAACTCTCATATGCATATCCCACCGAGGACGGATGGGAACGAGTCAAATTTCTAAAAATAAAATCCTATAGCTACTCTTTAAAGCTGTTGGACTCTTGCCAATATAAGTATCGGCAAATATCGCTTCAAACTCATCTTTGGAGTTCTCATCATAGTAGTACTGTAGTGTTGAGAGAAAGAGAGACTTACCAAATCGCCTAGGGCGTAAAAAGATGAAAAAACTCTCGTTCATACTCTCTAAGGTCTCAATAAATTTGGTTTTATCTATATAGAGATAGTCATCATCTACTTTTATTTTTTTAAAGTTACTCTCACCGTATATTATCTTCTTCATCTTTTTGCCTTGGCATGTTGTTTTTTGTTTCTATTATACTCTTTGGGACTTAAATCTTACTCTTCTTATTCTATTGACCATACCAAGAAGGAGTCTTACTAAACAAATCTTGCAACTCTCATATGCATTCCATCTG
>NZ_JAACKB010000160.1 GCF_010892395.1 Sulfurovum sp. bin170 | reverse complement strand
TAGATGAAAAAGCAGAGCAGTTTGCTAAGATGAGTTATGAAAATGGTTTGGATGGTGTAGTCTGCTCTACATTTGAGAGTAGGGCGATTAAAAATGCTACAAGTAGTAAGTTTCTAACTCTCTGCCCAGGGATTCGACCTTTTGGTGAGGATGCAGGAGACCAGCAGAGAGTGGCTACGCTAGAGATGGCAATCAAGGAGGGGGTTGATTTTCCTGTGATTGGGCGACCTATTTATCGGGATGAGAATCCTGCTAGAAAGGTTAAAAAGATTTTGGATATACTCTAGGAGCTATTTTAGGTGGAGCATTTCTGCCCACCATTTTACTGAAGCTTCATTGTACTAGAAGTGCACTCATTTGAATTTTTCTTACTTACAGTCTCTGCTCTTAATTCGCTTTGGTTAAATGTTCCTTCTCTATCATCAACTTTCACCGTAACATTAGGACTATTATAGATATAGGTTTTGTTATCAACAATAATAGTACCAGAGATAATATCATCATCTGTGCTACTTGGAATTAACCACTCTGTCGTGTTGTATCTGTGTGACTCATCTAAACAACCTGCCTTGTATGAATATCCTCCACCAATATAGATAGCACTGTTTGAGCTATTCTCTTTGATTGTAAGTTTATCAAAATTCATATCTTCCAAGATATAGTTGTTGTCAAACTCCTTCATTTCACCATCAATCTCTATCTCGCTAATATCCCCATTCTCTCTAGTCTCTATGGATAGATTCATATAGGTTCCTGTATTGGGATAATAGGTATTTGGTACATATGTATATTGTTGAGCAATGATACTGGTTTGATTTTCACTTTCGTTTACACTTAAACTACCATTATAATACTCATATGTATATGTCTCATTATTTAGGTTTATACACTTATCAAAAGCCACAGTTACCGTTGTGTCACTCTCGTCATAACTCATTGTTCCTGTCTCAGAGCAATATTCTGTTGTTTTTGCAATGTTTAGAGAACTTTTTTTATAGATAGTTTTTTGCATTTTATTGAGACTAGTACTCATCTTATTTCCAAAATCTATACCAGCAGGTGTACTATAAGCAACATCTCCAATTTTTAATGCAGCATCAATACTTTTTTTATCACCACTATCATTATCACTATCTCCGTCTGAACCACATCCCAGTATTAAAAGTGAGACTATTGAGCTTAGAATTAATATTTTTTTCATTTTCTATCCTTTAATAAAAATTTTAGTCAACTATGTTGATTAATTTTTTTGTTGTTTTGGTGCATTGTCGATAGGTCTTATCATAAGTTTTTTCTGTACAGACTTCACCTACGGCGGCAATTTGACCTATATTTTTGGCATAATAGTACTCAGAGACAAAAATCTTTCTCTCACTAAACTCACCTCTTACACCCTCTTTTGACTCCTGTTCACAGCTAAGATGCAGTATATCGCTGTAACTCTTATCAAGTATCTCTTGTGTATCCAGATGTTCGGTTACTTTACACTTCGTGTATCCAACTTGATAGAGTACAGATTCTGCATCTACATACTCATATATATAGTAAAAGTCACCAATGTTTAGATTTCTACGATACTCTCTAATGTCATAAAAATCATCAACAAGCTCTTTTTTTATAATTTTAGAATCTGTTATAGTATAATCAGTATCATATAACTCTTTGATTGTATCACCATCGACAAGATACTCTATATGATCATCATTATTGATCATATAAGGCTCTTTATACTCTCTATCTCCTCCACTATCTCTTAGTTTCACTCTTTGATAGATATTCGTCTGACTCTTAGCTGGTAGAATATATTCACGCAAATCATATCTACCTGTTGCCTCAAAATCAACACTCTCACTTTTGTCCAAAAGAGTAATATCCTCCATATCTTTTTTATGTACATCACACCCTACGAGTAGTAGTGCTATTGTTGAAAAAATTAAAATATTTTTCATCTATTGCTCCTAATTAAAAAAATAGGTTAAAAAGGTATTAAAGTATGTACCTTTAGTGGACTCAAAATCAATGTAGTTTGCACCAAACTCAGGAGTAACAGCAATATTTTCATTCAAAAAGAGATGAGTACCAATATATACTGTAGCCCCTTTCTCCTCTTTTATATATTCAAAAGAGCTGTTCCAGTAGTAAAATTTAGCACCAATATATGGTGTTACTAATGGAGTTTTATAGAAGTAATAGTTCAATCCAGGAGAGAGAGTATAGTCAAACTCATCATCTTTCCTTGATACCGTATTAAGACCAATAAGAGCTTCAATATCACTATTGATAAAATAACCAATTTGGGCATTAAAGTTTATATTATTCTCTTCATCTTTATGCTGTTGAGTATATAAACTTGCGGATACCTTTATGTTTCCATCTTTTACTCCATCTT
>NZ_JAACKB010000159.1 GCF_010892395.1 Sulfurovum sp. bin170 | reverse complement strand
CCTCGGTGATAATATAAGAGTTCTCATCTGTATGTATATTTTTGATTAGACTCCCATCTATCTTAATGAAATCGGCATCTATATTTAGGATATGTTCAAAGTTGGCATAGCCAGAACCAAAATCATCTATGGCAATTTTTACACTATACTGTTTAACATATTTTATAAATTTATTTATTAACTTATAATCTCCTGCATCTTGGGACTCTGTAATCTCAAATATAACTCGATGTGTATTTGGATAGCTTTCAAGTTTTTGGTAGATATAGTTTGTTGTTCTCTCTGATAAAATATCATCTATAGTAAGATTAATAGAAAAATCTGTAGGTAAATCTCTAAATCTGTCAAATGTTTTATCTATAACTATGTGAGTAATCTGTTCATATAGTTTTGCTTTTTTAGCTATCTCCAAAAAGAAAAATGGAGATATAGCTTGTCCATCTTTATCTATAAGTCGAACTAGTGACTCATATTTTTCAAGTTTTTGGGTTCTGTTATCAAAGATAGGTTGATAGTAGCAGACAATTCTATCTTCATTTATCGCCTCTTTGACTCTTTTAATCCACTCAATATTATGGGCATAGTCTTCACTCTTTCTCATACTATGGTGAAATAGTAAAAATTTCTTATGCTCTTGTTGTGCTTTTTTTCGTGCAATATTACTATATAAAATCAGTTTTTGATAATCCTCATTGACATAGTAGGTGGCTGCTCCACCAGTCATAGAGACAGATATACGGTTTTGGTTTTCTGGTCCTGGATTTGATATTTTTGTCTCAATATCTAAGATACACTCTTCAAAAAAGTATTGGAGATTATCTCGTGACAGATAACCCTCTTCAAAAAGTAGGATAAACTGGTCAGCTTCAAGTTTATAGAGTCTATATCTATTTTTTTCATCTATATCACTTAGAATATGTGCCAAACGAACCAGTGTATTATCAGATATTGTTCTTCCATAAAAATCATTAAATCCAGAGAAGTCATCTATATTTAGATAAAATATAATAGGTTTTATAGCTGTTTTCAGATCTTCTAGGAGTTGATTTCTATTAGGTAGACTTGTTAGTAGGTCTATTCTCTGCTTCTTTATCTCATCTTTGTTATCTTCAAGCTCTGTAATATCATGTCTAACAGCAACATACTCTCTAATCTCACCTTTGTTATCCAAGATAGGAATTACAGTGGCATTGACTATATAGTAGCTCCCATCCTTTTTTTTATTTTTAACAATACCTTTCCATACCTTTTTACTCTGGATAGTATTCCACATATCCCTAAACGCACTCTTGGGAACATCAGGGTGACGAACAATATTATGAGAACTTCCTATAAGCTCCTCTTGAGTATATCCAGATACATTACAGAACATCTGGTTTGCATAGGTGATGATACCTCTTAGGTCAGTTTTGGAGACAATACTACTTTTGTCAATAGCCGTTTTGTATCCATCAAGAAAGGAGATATTTTTATTGAGTTTATCACTCATTGTATTGAAGGCTAAAAGTGCATCACCGATCTCATCTTTTTTATGAACATCAAGATGAATATCTGTTTGCCCCTCTGCAATCAACTCGGAGGCTGTTTGTAGTTTTTTTAAATTGCCTGTGATAGATTGATAAAATGCTATAAATATATATAAAGAGATGAGTAAAATTATTAAAAATCCAAGAATAAGGTATCTAAGTTCTTTTTTTGAGTTGGATTGTAACTCTTCAATAGTATCTTTATAGGTATATATAAACATCTTATATAGCTCTTCTTGGGTATGCATAGCTAAAGTCACCTCTTTGGAGAATGATTTAACATCATAGGTAAAGTTGTGTTGGAGAATAATATCATTGTCTATAATGGTTAGGATTTTTTTAAGCTTATCAGCTACATTAGTTGTCTGTTTTTGTAGGGCTTGATAGTTACTTAATTTTGTCAGTATGTTGTTGTCAATCAGATCAGATTTTAGACTTACAAGTTCTGTAGATAGTGCGTATAGTATCTTTTTCTGTTCATGTATCATACTTTTTTGAGTAAGTACAGCTGATGATAACCCTTGTAGTTGCCCAGAGTGTTCATATATATTGAGTAGTTTATCCTGAAGCATATCAGAAAGATAGTTTACTCTTAAATCTTTACTTATACTAAATAGAGTCTTGTCTGATATATCCAATATGGTCTCTTGAAGTAGTTTGATTACATCATTATGCTCTTTAAATATAATTTTGCTTGAGCTATCTTTTTTGATTTTATCAATTTTAATAAGTTCAAATTGACTAATTGCTTTTGCCAAGTTTTGATTTGAGCTCAATATATTTAGATTTTTTGAGTCATATTCAAATAGTGACTCGGTTTTTAGATAGAGTAGCTCCTCTTCATCAATTATATCATCTATTATATCTTTATGGCTACTTAGATAGGCATTAGTATCTGCTCTATGTACCTGTATAGTTTGAATAATTTTATGTATTATCTTTATATACTCCAAGCCTATAAGCTGTTGTTTGTAGGTATTGTTTTTTTCATAATGATTTAAAAATAGAGTGTGTGATGGAAATATTAATAGTATAAATAGTATAGATATAGATGCTATAAT
>NZ_JAACKB010000158.1 GCF_010892395.1 Sulfurovum sp. bin170 | reverse complement strand
CCTCGGTGGGAATGCATATGAGAGCTATATATAAATTTAATTCTCGCATTCACTCCCACGCAGGAGCGATGGGAGCGAGGAATTAATTAGTTTATTATTTAAACACTCTTTTGAATATAGCATCTACATTTTTGGTATAGTAGTCAAAGTTAAAGCACTCTCGTATCTGCTCTTCACTCAATGACTCTCTCAACTCATCATCTGCCAATAGATACTGTAGATATAGAGATTCACCCTTATCATTTGTAGTAGCTTTACCCTCTTGTATCTCTTCCCAAACTTTCATAGCATTTCTCTGAACTATTCGATAAGCATCTTCTCGGCTTACACCTGCTTTTGGAAGCTCTAACATTACTCTTTGAGAAAATACAAGCCCACCTGTTAGGTTTAAATTTTTCATCATATTTTTTGGCATAACTGTAAGCTTAGCGATAACCCCATTCATACGGTGTAACATAAAGTCAGTAGTTATAAAAGAATCAGGTAACCAAAATCTCTCTGTAGATGAGTGACTAATATCTCTCTCATGCCATAGAGCTACATTTTCCATAGCAGGTGTTGCATACGCTCTTATGATTCTAGCTAATCCTGTGATATTTTCTGTGAGGATTGGATTTCTCTTATGAGGCATTGCTGAACTTCCCTTTTGACCTTTTGCAAAGAACTCTTCACACTCATAAACCTCTGTTCTCTGCCAATGTCTAACCTGTACAGCAAATTTCTCAATAGATGAAGCGAGTAGAGCCAAAGCAGAAGCTAATCGTGCATATCTATCTCTCTGTATTACTTGGTTCGATACAGGTGCAGATTTTAGACCTAACTCCTCCATAGCTATATCTTCAAGCTCTAGTGGAGAGTGAGCAAAATTTCCCATAGCTCCAGATATTTGACCTACATTTATCACTTGCATAGTCTGCTCTAAGTTTTCCAAATGTCGAGCCATCTCATCATACCAAACGGCAAGTACAAGACCAAATGTAATAGGCTCACCGTGGATACCATGACTTCTACCCACCATTAGCGTCATCTTATGCTCTTCGGCTCTAGTTTTGATAGACTCCATCATCATTTTTACATCAGAAATTATTATCTTTAGCGAACTTGTCATCTGTAGAGCCACAGCCGTATCAACAGTATCTGAACTAGTCATTCCATAGTGAAACCATCGGCTCTCATTACCAAGTGTTTCTGATACAGAGGTTGTAAATGCAATTAAGTCGTGTCTTGTAATCGCCTCAATTTCATCAATTCTCTCCACAGAAAAACCAGCATTATCTGCAATTTTTTGTGCATCATCATCAGGGATAAGTCCAAGCTTGTTCCATGCCTTTACAACAGCCAACTCTACATCTAACCACGCTTGGTATTTTGCTTGCATATTCCATTTGTTAGCCATCTCTGGTCTTGAGTATCTCTCTATCATTTCATTAATTCCTTGATTGCTTGTGTCAGATTTTTATGCTAGAATTCTACCCAATTAGAGTTATAAAGAGGTGAAAAATGCCATTTGTCAAACGACCATTTCATATAGAAAAACCTATCAAAGCTTTTCTTTTTCTTATCCGTCAATTCCATTTCACACAGGGTGAAGCACAACGACTTATATCAAAAGGACGGATACTTATAGATAATAAATCTATATATGATAGAGCAGCAATTATAGATGGTGATATAGAGATAGTCTATTTTGAACCACAAAGTAGAGGGCTAAAACCTATCTTTATCACAAAAGATTTTTTGGTATATGATAAACCATCAGGAGTGTTGGTACATCCAAATACAATGGCTACAGAGTACTCAATGCTTGATGAGATACGAACTCACTCTGGACAGAATGCCAATGGAACTCATAGGATAGATATGGAGACATCAGGGCTACTACTTGCTAGTCGTCATAAAGATGCTGAACGATTTCTCAAAGGCTCTTTTGAGAGGAAGCATATAAAGAAGCAGTATCTTGCTTGGGTTGCAGGTAAGCTAACAGAACCTTTTGTAGTTGAGAAATCTATCTCTATTCGTAGTGATTATAGTATTAACAAACATAAAGTGGAGATTTCAGAAGATGGTAAATATGCGAAAACAGAGTTTAATCCATTATAT
>NZ_JAACKB010000157.1 GCF_010892395.1 Sulfurovum sp. bin170 | reverse complement strand
CTGTTTTAGAGTTAGGGGCCCCAAATGGGGGTGCTCGTCAATTGGTGTAATGCTTCAGTAGCAGGTGCATATATCGATACACTTCACATGCTGTTTGAAACAAACACAACTGCGTCTGGGCTTATTATCCCAGATTCGGCAAAAGAGAAGCCACTAGAGGGTAAGGTTATTGCTTTGGGTAAAAAAGCAGTTAAAGCAGGGATTAAAGAGGGAGACAAAGTAGTGTTTCCAAAATTTGGTGGAACAGAGATTACGATAGATGGTACAGAGTATCTTATTATGAGTAGCAAAAATATTTTAGGAGTAATGAGATAATGGCAAAAGAGATATTTTTTTCAGACACGGCGAGAAGTGGACTGTTTGCAGGTGTAACAAAACTAGCTGATGCAGTCAAGGTAACAATGGGACCAAGAGGGCGTAATGTTCTTATCCAAAAATCATTTGGAGCTCCACACATCACAAAAGATGGCGTTTCAGTGGCAAGAGAGATTGAGCTTAGTGATTCGTTGGAGAACATGGGTGCTCAACTGGTAAAAGAGGTGGCTTCGAATACTGCTGATGAGGCGGGTGATGGTACAACCACGGCTACTATTTTGGCTCACTCTATCTTCAAAGAGGGTCTGCGAAATATCACAGCAGGAGCTAATCCGATTGAAGTAAAAAGAGGTATGGACAAAGCTTGTAGAGCGATTATAGAAGAGCTAAAAGCTACTAGCCAAGAGGTAAAAGACAAAAAAGAGATAGCACAAGTGGCTACAATTTCTGCGAACTCTGATGTGGCTATTGGTGAGCTTATTGCTGAAGCTATGGAGAGAGTTGGAAAAGATGGTGTTATCACTGTCGAAGAGGCAAAAGGTATTGATGATGAGCTAGAGGTTGTTGAGGGTATGCAGTTTGACCGTGGTTACCTATCTCCATATTTTGTAACTAATCCTGAGAAGATGACTTGTGAGCTAGAGAACCCTCTACTTCTGCTTACAGATGCTAAAATCACTTCTTTAAAAGATTTGGTTCCTGTTTTAGAACAGATTCAACAGACAGGCAGACCACTAGTAATCATTGCTGATGATTTGGAGGGTGAAGCTCTTGCTACTTTGGTTCTAAACAAACTAAAAGGTGTTCTAAATATCACAGCCGTTAAAGCCCCTGGGTTTGGTGACAGAAAAAAGGCTATGTTAAATGACATCTCTATCTTGACAGGTGCTACACTTATCACTGATGAGCTTGGTCTTACGCTTGAAAAAGCTACACTAGCAGAACTTGGTCAATGTGCAAAAGTTGTTATCGACAAAGACAATACCGTTATCGTTGATGGAAAAGGTGACCCTGCAAATGTTGCAGCTAGAGTAAATGAAATCAAAAATCAGATGGAGACTACTACTAGCGAGTATGACAAAGAGAAGCTTCAAGAGCGTCTTGCAAAACTCTCTGGTGGTGTTGCAGTTATCAAAGTTGGTGCGGCTACAGAGACTGAGATGAAAGAGAAAAAAGATAGAGTTGATGATGCACTAAGTGCTACCAAAGCAGCTGTTGATGAGGGTATCGTTATCGGTGGTGGTGCTGCGTTGATTAAGGCAGGTGCAAAAGTATCACTTGACCTTAAAGATGATGAGCTTGTTGGTTCTGAGATTATTCTAAGAGCTATCTCTGCACCTATGAAACAGATTGCACAAAACGCTGGTTATGATGCAGGTGTTGTTGTGGACAAAGTTATGAGCAATGATGATGCTAATCTTGGATTTAACGCTGCTACAGGTGAGTATGTTGATATGCTTGAAGCGGGAATCATAGACCCACTTAAAGTGGCAAGAGTTGCTCTAATCAATGCAACTTCTGTATCGTCTCTTCTTCTTACTACAGAGGCTACGGTTTCTGATGTCAAAGAGGAGCCAAGTGCAATGCCTGCTATGCCTGATATGTCAGGAATGGGTGGTATGCCTGGGATGGGGATGTAGAGTTTTTACTCTACACTTACTATACAAAGGGCAGAGACTTGGCTCTGCCCCTACAAATTGGTAAAAATACTATTTACCATCAATTATCTTATCTGCCTCTTTGAAGATTTTATCAACATTGTCACGAATCCACTTCTTGTCCATCCACTCTTCAGGACGAACCTCTATACCTTGAACCAAAACACCAAAATGCAAGTGGTCACCAAGAGCCAAACCAGATACTCCTGTCTGTGCAATAGGAGCGCCTGCTACTACATCTTCACCCTCTTGTACCAAAATATTTGAGCAGTGTCCATATATTGTAAAGAGTCCCAATCCATGGTCTACCATAGGCATGTTACCATATATACCATTGTAGTTACTATATACAACTCTTCCATCATTGGATGTGAGTATCTGAGCCATCTTCGTGCTTGCCATATCTAATCCAACATGATAAGATTGAGAAACCTCATTACTCTTCTCTCCATAATAATAGTGTCTCTCATCCCCATAACTTGCAACTTTTGCTGCGTTTTTTAGAGGATAAAATGGCTTTATCTTCCATGAATGTAACATCTCCTTTGAAACTTTTTCAGATAGAGTATGGATAAGTTTCTCATTTACTATTCTCATATCTTCATTGATAATCTTTAATTTCGCAACTCTATCTGTTACTAGAGCATATTGAGGGTCAGCATTTGCCAAATCAGATATTTTCCCATCTATAAAGTTGTCTCTAGCTTTAATCCAAGAGACTTTATAGTTCCTAGTTTTAGTATAAAATGGTACATTTACTACTCTTTTATTCTCTGCCATATCTTCTGCAATAATTCTTGCTGAAAAGTTCTCTTGTTTAAAAGGCCAAGCTACCAATGCAGCATAATATCCATCTTTTTTATAAGGAGTTACCTCAAATCTTTTCCCTTCGGCTTCCAGATAGAACTCTTTTAGCGACTCATCTTTTACTTGAAAGACAACCAGCCCTGAACCACCTTGCGTAATAGAGTATGAGTTAGATAAAATGTTTACATCAGGTTGTTTATAATCTATCTCTACAAAGATATCTTTGGTAACTGTATTACCTTGAAAAAAGCCCCAGTTGCTTCTATCTGTTACTGTTACTGTTAATTTAAAAGAGTTTGATTTTGGATTTAGCCTAACACCTTTAACTGGTTTTTTAGGGTACTCAACTTTTATCACTCTACTCTTTTGATCTGGTTCTAGTATTAACTCATTGGCTAGAATAACAGAGTTTTGTCCATCAGAGATTTTAACATCATATGATTTAATAGCTAAATTATCTACAACTGTTATCTCAAGTGGGTCTCGTCTATTCCAATAGATATTCTCTTTTGTCTCAATAACAGGTTGCTCTCTCTCAAAGGCAGGACTGGTAAATATATAAGCACCTGCACCAACGGACAATCCCAACATTATAATCCATGCACTTTTAGAGCTTCCACCACTACTATATGTTCTTCTTTTTCGTCTCATTGTATTGATCCCATTTTTTTATAATTAATATGCAATCATATCGGATAGAACATCAAGAACCTCTTGATTAACACGGTTAGTTTTAAAATATTGAATATCTAGCTCTTTTCCATCTTCATAGAGAGGTCTATCCAGTTGGCTTGATGAATCAATGCACCAGAAGAGATGGCATCTACCCCTGTCTTTGCAATCTCTTCAACAGTCTCCAATGATACATTTCCACTAGCTTCAAGCAAAATATTAGGAAAGGAAGCATCTCTAAACGCGACCACTTCTACTATAGCTTCATTGGTCATGTTATCACACATCACAATATCAGCCCCTGCTTCCATCGCATCTCTAACCATCTCTAAGCTCTCACACTCTATCTCTACTTTGGAAGTAAAAGGAATCTTCTGCCGAACCTCTTTCATAAATAGATTTAGATTATCAATTGTTTTGAGATGCGTATCTTTTAACATCAAACAGTCATCCAAACCCATACGATGGTTAATCCCACCACCACAACGCACCGCATACTTCTCAAACTCTCTAAGCAGAGGTCTAGTTTTTCGAGTATCCAAAAGCTTCACACCATAAGGCTCTATTTTTTTGACAAACTTCTCTGTCAATGTGGCAATAGAACTAGCATGAAGTGCTATATCTAAAATAGAACGCTCTAGTGAAAGTATATATTTGGAGTCACCAGAGACAAAAAGAAGCTTCTCTCCTATTTTAAAAGAGGTTCCATCCTCAACCTGCCAATCCAATTTTAAATCATACATCTTTGCCAATGTATCAATATACTCTCGACCTGCAAAGACTCCATCACTCTTGGCAATAATATAGGCTCGAACCTCCTTAGACTTAGAGATACGCGAAAAGAGATCGCCACGACCTACATCTTCTGCTACCATCGCTTCTATAAATTTATCTTTTAACATCTACTTAATCGCCAACATTCTCTCTAAAGCCAAATTGGCATACTTAATCGTATGCTCATTCACCACAATCTCATTAATCGGTTGCCCATCTTCTATAGATTTCAAAGTCAAATACAGATCTTCTATCGTAGTCTCATTCATGGTAGGACACTCTGGTTTGGTTGAGGAGAGTACAAAAGTATTCCCACCTGGACGCATACGATTTACCAAGTTGTACTCTGTCCCTACAGCCACCTTTTGCTCTGGGTCAAGCTCTGCTACGAATTCGATAAGTTGAGAGGTAGAACCTGCAAAATCAGAAGCCTCTACGATGGCAGGGTCACACTCTGGATGAACCGCTATCAATATGTCTGGATATCTATTGCGATAGAACTCTATATCATCAAGAGTAAAGAGCTGGTGAACAGAGCAGAAACCATTGAAACAGATAACATCAGCCTCTTTTGGGTCACACTCCCCCTCGCCTATGATACATGACTTTAGACCCATTGAGTTTGCAAAGTTCTGTCCTAAACATCTATCTGGAACAAAAAGAATCTTCTTACCACTCTCTAGCCCTTTTTCGATAATCTTATAGGCATTGGAAGAGGTACAAACCAAACCACCCATCTCACCCACTTTGGCTTTGACTGTTGCATCACTATTAATGTAAGTGATAGGTAGGATATTCTCCTTTGGGATACCTCTCTCTACCATATATTGAACAGAGTCATCAAAATAAGAGGCATCTATCATCCTTGCCATTGCACAACAGGCGATTTTGGGCATTAGCACTCTTTTTTGGGGAGCTATAACCTTTACACTTTGTCCCATAAAACCAACCCCACAAAAAACAACCCAAGGGTTCTTATCAATTTTACATTTTCTTGCCAACTCCAAGCTATCACCTGTGATGTCTGCCATCTCAAAAACTTCATCTCTCTGATAAAAATGTCCAACAACGGTTACGGGAAGCTTTGCTTTTAGTCTCTCTATTTCTGCTTTATAGTCTATGCTCATATGATACCTTTAATTTAAAAGCAGAAAATAGCATATTTTTAGTTAAAATTGCGATAAAAAATGGAGAATACTATGGATTTAAATATAATACTATACCTAAGTGCCTATCTTATCGCAGCTATACCATTTGGATTTATCTTGGCAAAAGTTTTTGCTGATGTCGATGTGCGAAAAGAGGGAAGTGGAAATATTGGAGCAACTAATGTGCTTAGAGTTCTCAAAGAGAAAGCCCCTCATTTAGCAAAAAAGCTTACTATTATTACTTTTGCTTTGGATGCTACGAAAGGGATGATTGTTATATTTGTGGCAATGGCTTTGGGTGCAGATGATAGTGTACTCTGGACACTAGCTGTGTTGTCAGTTGTGGGACATTGCTTTAGTCCATTTCTAGGGTTTGAGGGTGGCAAAGGTGTAGCTACTGGATTTGGTGTGCTACTTGTTATGCTTCCTGTTGAGTCACTTATTGCTATAGTTGTGTGGGTTATTTCTAGTAAGGTTCTTAAAATCTCTTCGTTATCATCTCTTATCGGTCTAACCGCGTTGCTTATATCATCATATATAATTCATCCTGATATG
>NZ_JAACKB010000156.1 GCF_010892395.1 Sulfurovum sp. bin170 | reverse complement strand
TGTTATAATTGAGGAATAATATTACTATATATTAATATTTTAAGGAGTTATTATGAAATTTTTTTTCATGTTTTTGTTGTCTATTTTACTTTTTGCACAAGCAGATGATAGAGGGGTAAGAGTCTCTAGCAAAATGCAGAGTGAGCAGAGAGTTGCTCTTGTTATGGGAAATAATGAATATGGAGGTGTTTTGTCTAAACTGAGAAATCCAATAAACGATGCCAAGTCCATAAGGGATATATTGGAGAGCAGAGGATTTGAGGTTATCTATAAAGAGAATAGTACCAAACGAGATATGAGGGCTACTCTAAATAAATTTTATGAGAAGATACGAGAGGGTGGAGTAGGGCTATTCTACTTCTCTGGACATGGTATAGAGGTGGATGGTCAAAATTATCTGATTCCTATAGATGCCAAATTGGATGAGAAGAGTGATGCCGAGTTTGAAGCTGTATCCTTGAATAAGATTACAAAAAAGATGCAAAATGCTAGAAATAGACTCAATATTGTAGTGCTTGATGCTTGTAGAAATGATCCATTTAGCAGGTCTGCTGGAACTGGTGGATTGGCAAAAGCTGAACCTATAGGGCTTTTTGTCTCCTACTCAACAGGAGCAGGGAGTGTTGCAAGTGATGGAAAGTCGGGGGAAAATGGACTCTTTACAAAATATCTAGTTAAAAATATGAAACGCTCACTGGATTTACAAAATGTGTTTCATAAAACTAGAGAAGATGTATATATAGCATCAAATCAAAAACAGTTTCCTGCTATCTACAACCAAACTATTAATGGTAAATTTTACTTTACCGTTCCAAAAGGGAGAGTGGAGTCCAAACATGAGAGTAGAGTGGTGGAGTCAACACCAGTGGTTTATGTTCCCAAAATGGACTCTTTTGTAAAAACTATTATAGATGATAAGCTCAAAGATAGAGTCTCTGTAGCCAATAGTTCAAGTAGAGTTAAAAATGGTTCGTTTCAGGTAGTTTTGGATATTCAAAATCATCAAAGCCAAAAAGTTTCTGTAAATTATAGATATAAGTGGTTTGATGATGAGGGTTTTGAGGTTGGTGAAAATATGTCAATATGGCAACCTCTGTTTTTGGAATCAAATGATAACAGTAGAATCAAAGGTATAGCACCAGTTCCAACAGCAACAAGTTGTAAATTTTATCTGAAATAGGAGAGTATAAATGATAGTAAAAAAAACAGTTATAGCAGTAGGTATAGTATTCGCAATGGTAGGATGTGTCTCTACAGGTGGTAGTGGAAAAGTAGTTCGAGTTGACCCAAGAGATATGCAAGATACAGATGCCAATTATGGTGCAGAAGATTTGCATATATTTGTACAGAAGATGGTCTCTGCGATGTTGCAAACTCCTGTTATCGCCTCTGCCTCTAAAAAGCCCTATCTTGCATTGGGAAATATTGGTGTTGGAGTTGGAGTGGACGAGCATATAGATACTAAGCTTATTAAAAATAGTATCCGAACCAATCTTATCAAATCAACTAGAGTAAACTTTATAGATAGTGAATATATAGATGGATTAGAAAAAAAAGAGGGTAAATTTATCAAAAAAGATTATGAACTGACAGGGGATGTACACTCTATCAAAAAAGATACAGGCTCAACTATTGATAATTTTTATGCGTTGACTCTTAAATTAACCGATGTAAAAACTTCTGTTATCGTATGGTCAGAGGAGAAAGAGATAAGAAAGATAGTTAACCGATGATGAAGTTTATATTTTTAATTGGAATAGTGTTGTTTTCAGGTTGTAATACTCCTGCAAAAATGCAGAGTATTGACCCAAAAGAGAATCAATTGACAACGATTAGATGGGGAGAGAGTGACCTGCAAGAGATGGCAAATAGAGTTGCTACTCATATTCTCTCATCCTCTACGATTGATTTTTCTAAAAGTTATAGTTTTGGAAAGATAAAAAACCGTAGCCATGACCATATAGATACCAAACACCTAGCAGATAAAATCTCTATGGCTTTAGTGCAGAGTGGAAAGGTGAAAATAGTTGAAAAAGAAAAGGGCAAAAGTAGTGGCATCTTTTTTGGAAAAATTTCTAGTATATTCAAAAAAAATGACCGTACTAAAGATATGTTTTTTAACTTTAACTTGACACTTACAGAGAGAGAGACTAGTCGAGTAGTTTGGAGTCATGATGTTGAGATTAGAAAGGTGTATAATAAGGCTATGTTTGGGTGGTAAAAGATAGTAAAATATTAAGCTTAGATTATAATAAATATTGCTAACATTGAGTTTAAATAAAAAATAGTTGAGGAGTTTATTTTATGTTTAAATTTAAAGTTTTATGTTCACTATTGCTATTTTCTGCATGCTTAAGTGCAGAGAGTATCGCCATAACTGATGATAGTGTGTCAGAAGAGAATAGTCAATCAACAAGAAAAAATGATGATGTCAAATTTGCTGTAGAGATGGGAGCCCAAACAGATTTTTGGAATCCAGGATTATCAGGAAATGTACTAGAATATGATACCGAAGGGTTATTCTTAGGTTTTGGAAAACTAAAAGTAAAGCTTTATGACTCTGATGTTTTTACCATTGAAAAGTACGGCACACTTACCTCTTCTGATAGTCAAGATGACCTTTTAGCCCAGTACAAAGATGACCAAAAACAGGATTCGACCATTGATGGGATGAGAATCTCACTGCAACTTATGAAAGTGATTAACTATCTCTTTGACAAAGAGTGGCTAGATGGTCTAAACTATGAGTACAACACAAGAAACTTCATAGGTTCTGCTACACTACTCCAAAATAGTGTCTACTGGTTTGGAAAAACCAATGGTGGTGTTTTAGGTGAAGATTTTGTTCTGCTAGAGAGAGGAAATAACCTATCATTTAAAACAAAGTTCACAAGTCATAAACTCTCTTATAGATTTGATAATGTTCTGAAAAAGTTAAAAGGTAGTTACGCCTCTGTAGGTGTTTTTGATGAGGAGTGGTCAAAACCAACCTTTATCGGAGATACAGGACTAAACGGAGAGCTACCAGTGATTTTTGACTCCAACTACTACTCAAAAGGTATCAGTGGTGCTGTTGGCGTTACTGATAGGAACTATGATATAAAGGCTTTTTTTGATTATGGTATAGATAATGAGATGCAGATTATACAAAAAGAGAACAGCTACTCTCAATACAATAAAGATATTGATATGGTTGCAATAGGTTTAAAAGCTGACTATCGTTTTGCTGATGTCTACTCAAACAACTCATTTGCTACAGATATTATTATCGGTGCAGGGTGGCAGTACAATCAGATAACACAAGATGGAGATATAGAGCTGGATGCTGAGACACTCTATGGGGTGAATGCAGGAGTAGAGATTATTTTTTAGAGGGGGAAGATATGTATAAAAAAATAGCCACAACTATTTTATTGATGTCTATCTTTAGTGGATGTCAAGTTGCTTCTGATATATTACACGAAACTGTAGCTCCAAAAGTTCATAGCTATAATCAAAGTAGTGATGCCTTAAAAGAGTGCAACTTTGACAAAGCTATAGATATAGTCAGTAAAAATCAAAATGAGCTACTCAAAAATTCAGAGCTTGGTCTGGCTTACTACTTTAAAAATAGCTACCAACAATCTAACCAAAATTTTGATAATGCTATCAATATATATAGAATCAACGAAAATAAATCCACTATTGCTCTTTCAAATATTGTCAGAAATGAATATCAAGGAGAGGGATTTGATAAAGTTTTTTTGCACAACTATAAAGCAATAAACTACCTAATGCTTGGAGATTCAGAATCGGCTAGAGTCGAAGCAAAAAACTCAAACTTGATACAGCAACAAGAGAAGCTAAAGTTACATAAGTTCAAAGAGAGCTACAATAAAGTAGATAAAAATGCTCATTTAGCTTCAAGATATGATTTGCTTTTCAATAGCGTAAATCCACAACATCACCCCTATCAAAACCCTTTTGCCTACTATATTTCTGCTTTGGGTTATGCAGAAGATGGTGATTATGATAACGCATTAGTGGATATACGAAATGCCATAAAATTTGGAACCGATGGCTTTAGCCTCGCACAGTTCGGGGCTAAAGCCTCCGATTCCAAAATACTAAAAAACAAACTTCTAGCCTATCAAAACAGAGATACCAAACCAACAGTAGAGCTATTTTTCGATGTGGGTCAATCTCCTCTAAAATCACAAGTACAACTCAAAATGGATATGGGAAATGGTCAGCAGAGAATGGCGTATCTACCATCTTACATCTTGGAAAAGAGTGATATTGATTATATAAAAATCATAGATAGTCAAAATAAAGAGGTGGCAAGAAGTTCTCTTCTTTCAGATATTAATGCGATAAAAATCAATGAGTTCAAAGAAAAACTTCCTGCTATCCTCTCTATCTTAACAAAAGAGGCAACTATATCTATGGGTTCAGAGGCTTTGGATAAAAAGTCAAAGTTGTTGGCAACCATCTTTAAAACAGGGTCTGCTATTTATGGGCAAAATGATGTCTCTACTTGGAGTTTGCTTCCTGAAAAGATTTTAGTGATTTCGTTTACACCTAAAAATAAGGAGTTA
>NZ_JAACKB010000155.1 GCF_010892395.1 Sulfurovum sp. bin170 | reverse complement strand
TTACCATCTACATCTTCATAAACTAGAACCTTTATTGGCAAATCCAATGCAGACAATATATTTTCTTTCATAAGTGCAGTACCAAGTTTTGGATTTCCAAATACAATAACTTTAGACTCTCTCATATTCATTCCAACAGCTTTTGCATTACCTTTATGGTTAATTATTGCAAATACTCCAAGACCTTTCTTTTTAACTATAGTTTTAATATTATCAATTGTTTTATTAACACTATAATTAGAATCTTTAATAGTAATATCATTAGCTGCTAGAGAAAGCCCTAGTGCTAAAATAAGTAAAAATTTTCTCACTATTTCCATCCTTCATTTCTTGGATTTATCGCTTCTTTTTTTAAAAAAACTCTATAAATTATAAACATAATTAGGAGACCTATAAAAAGTCCACCGAGAACTTGTATCCAAGCTCCAAGATTTAAGAGTTTATTTAATATGTCAGAGTGTTGTTTGTTGTCAATCTCTATCTCTGCCATCTCTGCAATATGCGTTATAGCACTTACTGCCAAATTACCCTCTGGTATATCTATATGACAAGAGAGACAAACTCCACGACGGTCAAGCTTATCTCTTTGAGCCTTACTTAGAGGTTGTGAAAGTTTAAAGTGATGTCCTACGGTCATAAGCTGAGTTCCATTTTCATCTAAAAATCTTGAGTAATCACTATGCAGATTTGCAATTGCAGGCATCTGTTCATCAACTATAGTAGGAAGAACTTTCCCACTTGCAGTCATAATGTCTGTTATAGTTGTTTTTGATGGGTCTTTTGTAGTTCTTGAACCACTGATTCCATGACCTAAAGCTTTTGGCATACTATGACAAGACTCACAACTTCTAGAGTGTTTAGAGATTGTATGAGGATTAAGAGGTGCCATATCTATGGCATTTTGTCCCTCTTCTCCTGCACCCTCTACATTTGGAATCTTGTATATATGATTTTGAAGTAAAGCTTTTCCATCCTTACCAATTACCGTAATAGTTGTTTGACACCCCGGAATAGTTGGAGAGATTCTACCCTCACCATTTTGAGCCAATGGTGGGTCTTCCCATCTCATAAAACTTCTACTCTCTGTTACTGCCCCATCTACTAGATACTTTCTCATATCTTTCATCCCACCAGTTTTACCGTGAATATCATGATCATGAGATGCTTTTAAGTAGTCTGGATTCTGCTTACCTTTTGAGTAGTCTATCTTTACATGACAACCATAACATTGCGGTGCCCAAGTCGCATGACAAGTATAACACTCCATATTTTCAGTATGAGAAGATATGGAATCCATTGCAAGAAGACCCTCTTTTGAGAGTTTTTCTGTCTCTTTTAACTTTTTAAGAGGTATGAGTTTCACATCTTTTCCACTCGCTAAATGCATCATGATTTCATCACCATCTTTTACCGCATGGATGAGAGGATTGCCTCTTGCCGTTAAAAGATAACCATCACGAGGCTCATTTACGCTACCCATTTTAAGGTACTCAGCCATAGTTTTTGTTGTTCCTCTTCCCTCACCAGTAGCGGCAGTTGTATTGAACTCATCACTATAACCTAGTGGCAATTCCCAAGGGTATTTCTTAGTTGTTCCATGACAATCTTGGCACTCAACCTCAACAGCAGCAGCATTTGCTCCACCTAAGAATCCATCTCCATGCATATCATTTGAAGTGTGACAATCTTGACACAACATACCTTTTTGAAAATGTATATCTTCTTGCATATGCATATATCGTTTTGTATGAAGTAGAGGCTGTGCATTACCCTCGTGATCATAAGGAGAATCATAAGCTTTTTCCATTAAGCCTTGATAGGAAACTCCGATTCTCTTTCCACGATTATGACAAGTTGAACAGGTCTCAACTGGAATCCCAGAGTACTCAACATCGTGAACCTTTACTTTAGCATCACGAGATGATTGCATAGAGTGAACCAAGAGATGTCCTCTCTCTTTTTTATTTATAGATTTATCGCCACCCTCATAATAACCCTCATTTGAGTAAGGAATATGACAAGATGAACAACCAATGCCTCTATAGTCACCTCTTTTTTGACGACCTTTAGAACCAGTATGACAACGAAGACACTCTTGACGAAGGTATGTGTAAACAGCTAAAGATGGGTCTTTTTGAACTTCATCAGCAGTAGGAGCACGAGGTAACTCGGTCATCTCTTTTGGAAAAGCTTGAGGTTCCATTAATGAAAGTTTTTCCATATATGTTCTATATGATTCTGTACCAAGTCTTTTATGTGGGTCATCAGGATTTTTAGTTTTGTAGTTTCCTATATCGTGGTTGTAACCATTTTTACCGCCAAAACTCCATA
>NZ_JAACKB010000154.1 GCF_010892395.1 Sulfurovum sp. bin170 | reverse complement strand
CGGGCAATTTCAAGTGTTGTTGGTGCTGTAGGCGTTGAAGAGGAGGAGTAGGTTCGGTAACACCGAACCCACGTAGAAAAAAACGCTTATTTATAAGCTCTTTTAATATCTTTTACAATCTGATCAGGTGCTGTTGCAATCTTCATGAACTCTGTCATACTTAAAAGAGGAAGAGAGAGTGCCAAATAGTATTTTGGATCTAAAACAGTAACTCCCGACTTACGCCCAAAAAGCACTACAACCCCCTAAATATAGGAATTCCACAATTAATTTAGGCACTACAAATCAAAGTTTACCTAAAATATAAGGCGTAAGAGAGTGAGAGACTTCCATAAGATTGTAGATTTTCTTAGCATCAGGCTTAATCTTTGAAGGAATAATATACTTAATTTTTTTGCTCTTGTCATAAACAATAGACTTCTGAACATTAAGTAGTAAGTTTCTAATAATTTGAGGAGAGAGTTTTTTATATTGAAGTCGTACTCTATACTCTAAATATCGTGTTAACATATAAGCAGCAAAACTAATTGCTAAATGTGCTTTGACCCTTTTAGGTGACCAGTGATAGATAGGTCGTATCTTTAAATCATGTTTGGTAATCCTAAAGGACTCCTCAACTTGCCATAGATTGTTGTATTGTGTCAATATCTCATCATTAGAGAGTGTAGAATTGGCATTAATAACCAAACCTTTTAAACCATCCCACTTCTCATCCTCTTTGATTTTATCCTCATTAAGTACAATGGTTAAATCACAAGATTTTTTCTTTTTATTATTATCATCTTTTTGTTTATCAAATTTATCATTCTGTTGGGTAGACTCCTCCAACTGTAGATACTTCTTATATCCATGATTAGAGAGATGTGATTTAACCGATTTCTCTTTTTCTAGTTTATCTTTTAGTTTTTTAATCCCTTTTTCTCTATCAGCCTTATCCTTCTTCGCTCTCTTCTTAGAATAGGTAACCACAAGCTTTCTTCCACTGTCAAGTGTGAATCTAGCCACGGTTTTATCAGCATTCAGTTCACGGTAGTTCTCTTGATTTACAATCTGTTCTTTAATGGAGTTAGAGAGATTCTTTATTCTAGCCCCTACAATATAGTTAAACTCATGCTCTTCTAATTCTTCTAACTCTTTTAAATTATCATTGTTAAACATCCCACTATCAGCCACATAGACCACTTTATCTATATTGTACTTCTCTCTTAATACCTTTAGACTTGGAATAAGCGTATGTCCATCAAAGGTATCTCCACTGAATGCTTCATATCCAATAGGCAGTCCCTCTTTGGTAACCATTAATGCCAATACTACTTGTGGTTGATTAAATTTCCTATCTTTAGAATATCCATTTTTCTTAAATTCATCCTCTGTAAAAGACTCAAAGTATAGAGTAGTCGCATCAAAGTAAATAACATCTATATTTCCACCAAATAAATCTTTGGTTTTATTGTAGGCTAAACTATTTAACTTCTCTATTGATTTATCATTGATTTTATCCATCATTTTATAGACAGAATCAAGGTTCAAGCTAATTCCAAAGTTCTCCTCTAACATATTCACCGATGCTCTTTTACTATCAGGTTTGGCTATTCGTGCGAGTACTATATTTTTAAAATGTTTTAGGGACTTTTTATTACGAGAAGGATAGGCAAAGATGGAGTTTAAATGCAACTCATCAAAGAGTTTTCCATATATATCATGTATACCTGTAATCACTCTATCCTCTTCTATTAAGTTCTTAACATTCACAATATAATCTTCATCACTATATTGCCCCTCATCCATCTTCTTTTTGGCTTTATCTATCTCACTCTCTAACTCTTCTGGTGTAAAAAGTGGTAAACAGTTCTCTAACTCAAGTTTCCTTTTTATTGACTCTGCCAATATTTTTAACTCTTCCAACTCTCTATCATCTTGTGCTACACCAACATGTTTAACAATCTTCTGTCTTACTTTACCCTCAACTCGTGTACTCTCTACTATCTGTATGGAACATCTTGGGCTATTGGGTGTCTTTTTTACTCTGATGAACATATCGGCTTCTTTTTATAGTTTTTTGCTATTCGTACTATAGCTAATTTTACCTTAAATTAAACAATATATAATATTTACTAGGCACTACAAATATTTCAAACTTTTCTTTTACTTGTTTTATGGGATTTGTTTTTGCTTTAAGATTGGGTTGGGCGTAAGTCGGGAAGAGCGTGTAATAGATGATGGTAATTTTAAGAAAAAGTTACTGAAAAAGATAGAAACTATAGAAGAGAAGTATATTGGAGGAGTTGTTACAGGACAGAGTGCTAAAGCAGCTGTTGTTCTGGTTTCATTCCACTATTGACTATTACGGATGTTTTCATAGTTAGGACAGGTATTATACT
>NZ_JAACKB010000153.1 GCF_010892395.1 Sulfurovum sp. bin170 | reverse complement strand
CCACTTTCTAGGGTCATAATACTTCTTGTTTGGCTTATCTTCACCCTCTGGGTTACCAATCTGACCTTGTAGATAAGCGTGATACTGTGCAATATATTTTCGAATGCCATCCCAATACGCCCACTGTGTATCAGTATCAATATTCATCTTAATTACACCATACTCAATCGCCTCTCGA
The DNA here is from genome assembly GCF_010892395.1 of Sulfurovum sp. bin170. GTDB lineage: Bacteria > Campylobacterota > Campylobacteria > Campylobacterales > Sulfurovaceae > UBA1140. Next base: position 1,330 of record NZ_JAACKB010000153.1, on the reverse strand, counting down.
ATCTCTGCAAGAGTAGAACCTGAACCACCATGAAATACAAAATCAACAGGTTTTTTAGCTGTGTTATACTTCTCCTCTATATACTTTTGTGAATTATCTAAAATAGTTGGAGTAAGGACAACATTCCCAGGTTTATATACACCATGAACATTACCAAAAGAGGCAGCGATAGTAAACATATCAGATACTTTTTTTAGCTCTTCATAGGCGTATGCAACCTCTTCAGGTTGTGTATAGAGAAGTGCATTGTCAATCTCTGTATTGTCAACGCCATCCTCCTCTCCACCTGTAACACCAAGCTCTATCTCTAGTGTGATACCTATTTTGGACATTCTCTCCAAGTACTCTTTGCAAGTTCCGATATTCTCTTCGATTGGCTCTTCGGATAGGTCAATCATATGTGATGAGAAAAGAGGTTTGCCAAAAGCTTTGAAATTCTCTTCACTAGCTTCCAAAAGAGCATCAATCCACGGTAGAAGTTTTCGAGACGCATGGTCAGTATGAAGAATGACAGGAACACCATAAGCTTTGGCTACTGTATGAACATGTTTTGCACCAGATATGGTTCCTAGAATTGCTCTTTGTTGGGCAGACACGCGGGTACTGCCCCTACTACCCATACCTTTTCCTGCATAAAAATCTCCTCCACCATTTGAGAATTGAACTATAACTGGTGAATTTACTTTTGCAGCAGCTTCTAATACAGCATTGATTGAAGAGTTACTGACTACATTGACAGCAGGAATTGCAAATCCCTCCTCTTTTGCAATAGCAAATAGTTTTTGCACTTCATCACCACTCAAGACCCCCACAGGGAGAGTATCTAATATTTTTTGAGACATATTTATATCACCTTTAAAAATTTTTTGTTATTTTACACTAATATTTGCAGATTTCTTTAATTTTTTACTTAAATTTTTCAAATCCTCTTGAAATTTTTTCAATTTAAGAGAGTTAGCTATACTATCTCTAACTTTTGAAAACTCTATCTTCCCTGCTGGTTTTTTATCTGTTAGATAGATAATATGATATCCAAAATGAGTCTGAACGGGGATATGCGTAAAATTCCCAGGATTAAGAGCAAATGTAGCATTAGAAAACTCTGGAACCATTTGATCTTTAGAGAACCAACCTAAATCCCCACCATTTTTACCAGAAGGACCTGTTGAGCGTATTTTAGCAAGTTCTATAAATCTCTCTCTGAGATTAGAAGAGAACTCCAACTCCTTGATAATCTCTCTAGCTTCACTCTGGGTTGTAACCAAAATATGTCTAGCAGATGCTGATGCTGATTGATAAAATTTACTATCATTTTCTCTATAATATCTCT
>NZ_JAACKB010000034.1 GCF_010892395.1 Sulfurovum sp. bin170 | reverse complement strand
AATTAAATAATTTAAACTAAAACAAGGAGTAATATTTATGAATACAACAAAAATAAAACTAGAAAACCTATTCTTTGACCCAGATAATCTAAGGTATGATGATAACTTCGATTTTGACCCAATACCAAAAAACAGTATAATGAATAAGACAAATCAGCTCAAAGTCTATAATAAACTACAAAATGATATATCAGAGCTAAAAGGAAGTATTATCGCCAATGATTTTATCTATATAGAGATGATTGTTGCGGAGAAGATTGACAACAAAGGAAATTACTATATCATAGAGGGAAACAGACGGCTCTGTACTCTCAAGCATATCGCTGAAAACTATCACATTGACGACCTAAAACCAAGTCTACAAAAAATTATTAGAGATGGATTAGATGTAAAGGTCAACAGTGCTGACTATGATGAAGATGTTCTGATGGGTATGAGACACATTACAGGAGTCAAACACTGGAATGGATTTGCCAAAGCAAAACTGGTTATAAAACTAAAAGATATAAAAGATTATAGCTTTGAGGAGATTGGTCAAAAAGTAGGAAAAAGAGTGGCTGATGTAAAAAAGCAATACTACTCTTTTAAACTTCTATACAACATGCAACAGGATGGCTACAATCAATTTGAAGTTAGAAATCTATATACCATCTTCTATGAAACACTTGGAAAACCTTCATTTAGAGATTGGCTAGAGTGGGATGAGAATAGGATGGCATTCCTCAATAAAAATAATCTGGATAGATTTTATAGATGGATAACCAAAAGTGCAGATGCCGAGGGTGCATTGGAAAAAGAGGCAATCTCTAGTCCACAAGCACTTAGAGAGGTATCTAGAATACTCGATGATGACTATGCACTAGATATACTAGATGCTACCAAAAATCCTTTTGAAGCGGTCAGCAACTCAAAGATTCTAAAAGAGCAAAAGATAGAGAAGACACTTAAAAAGATTTTAGATAGCGTAGAGTCTATCTCTACAACCGATTTAGAGAAACTTGACAAAAATTCAATTAGATATCTTGGTAAAATAGAGAAAAAAGTACAAAGAGATATTCGATATCTTAAATTCCTGAATGAGAATTAAATTTGAAAAAAGTGAAATATTAAAAGTTTAAGAGGAGTCAAAAGCCCCAAAAGGCTTCTGATAAAAGAGAGGAGAGCCTATCTTTTTGAGAACTGTGGAGATCTTCTCGCTTTTTTCTTACCTGGCTTTTTACGCTCAACGACTCTGGAGTCACGAGTCATAAGTCCCATAGGCTTAAGAATCGTTCTAAAAGACTCTTCATAAGCTACAAGTGCTTTTGTAATACCATGTTTAAGTGCATCAGCTTGAGCAGAGTAACCACCACCAAGTGTAGTAGCTTTGATATTTACAGAGTCTAGTTGTTTGGTAGCTTCTAGTGGAAGTCTAACTTTCATCTTAAGTGTCTCATGTCCACCCAACCACTCATCCAATGTTTTACCATTGATAGTCATCGTACCACTTCCTGGAGTCAACCATACTTTAGCGATAGCGGCTTTTCTTTTTCCTGTTGCATAGATAGTTTTTGACATTCTTATGCTCCTTTGTTTATTTGTGCAGTATGTGGATGCTCAGACCCAACATATACTTTTAGTTTTTTAAGCATCGCTTTACCAAGAGTCGTCTTTGGAAGCATACCTCTTACAGATAGTTTATATAATTTCTCTGTACTATTCTCCATCATATCTGAAAGCTTTCTACTTTTTGTTGAACCAAAATAGCCAGAGTGAGTAAAATACTCTTTTGCATCTAGTTTGTTTCCTGTAAATTTAGCTTTTTCAGCATTGATAATAACTACATAGTCACCACAATCTACATTTGGTGTAAAAGATGGTTTATGCTTACCTCTTAAAAAAGTTGCTACTTCTGTTAAAATACGACCAAATGTTTTACCATCAGCATCTATGAGAATCCAATCTCTCTCTACTTCATGAGGTTTCATGACAGATGTCAATTTCATGTTGTTTCCTTGGGATAAAATAAGGCAATCGCCTTTTGTGAGTGGGATTATAGCGAAACAAGCTTAAAATTTTCTGAAATTAAGTTTAATTTAAGCTTAATTTTACTCTATTCTGTTTTATTTAGCTCATGACTCCTATAATGCTCATTAAACCAATCAGGAATCTCAAACTCCGTCTCCACCAATACTTGTGAGAAATCTTCTATCTCTGTCTCATTAAAATCCATTTTTGGCATCACACCAAAAAGCTTGACTGCTGGTTTCATTAGCGTCTTATCTTCACTAGGCATTGATAAAAACTTTTTCATATGCTCCATCGCTTCACTCATATTGTTATCAGTCAGACGCAGATAGACCTGATTGACAGCGACTAGTGGTGGAGCCAACTTATTTTTTTTGTAGGTGTCGTGACAGCCCATACATTTGGCTTCAAAGGCGTAGAGAACTTTATCATCTATGTGGGCTTGTGTCAATGCTGTCAAAAGAGATATGGTGAAAACTGTTTTTTTCATATCTCTACCAACTCCACCCCATCTTCTAGCAGATAGACAATCATCCCTCTAGTATATTTTTCTGTAATATTAAAAATAGCCTTTTTGTAATACCTAACTTGTGATTGATGTTTTAGATGATACTTCTTGGAACTCTTATAGTCCAAAACCATACAAGATTTCTCATACTCCAGAAGCAAATCTATCTGTTTGAACTGACCCTCGAAAGAGAGTGATTGCTCTTTGCTTATTTTTGCATCTATTAGTAGTTTTTTGAACCTCTCATTGGTTACTAGAGATAGGATACGATTTTTTATGTTAGAGAACTGATTTTCAGTTAGCTCTAAACCATAGCGATTTTTTGTGGCTGATATTGCTTCTGCTAGTCCCATTATACTAAATGAGGACATCATCTCTAAAGTATAATGAAGTGCTGTTCCGAAGAGGATGGCTTTATAATCTTTTTTATCCTCTTCTGCTGGTTTATTTAGCTCTTGTGTACCGTAATGGGTTATGAGGGGTTTTGTTGTTTGGGTCGGTTTGTTCGGTGTTACCGAACCTACGGGTGTTTTTAATTTGCCAATGTTCATGGGGGTTATGCCTAATGGGTTGAAGATTGAGCCTTTTGGTTTTTTTATGATTATCATACTCTCTATGGCTCTGGTTAGGGCTACATAGAGGATATTCATCTTGTCTTTTGCAGAGAGTTTTTTCTGTTTCTCTAACATGACTCTGTATGACTCATCAAAATTTTCTCGTTTGCTCATCTTGTAATAGACCTCTTTGACATGCAGTGACTCATCATAATCATAGAGCAATAGAGAACGGTCAGGTGCATCTCCTTTTAATCTATCCAACAAAATAACATGCTCAAACTCCAACCCCTTTGAGCCATGAATAGTCATAATCATCGCCCCCTCTTTTGAGCTTGATGCTACCTCTATGCTAGAGAGTCTGAACTCCTCTATAAACGAATCAATATTAGAAAACTCAGAGGCAAACTCCAAAAGTTTCAACAGATTTAAATCCTCTTCAAAATATCCAAAATCACCAATAAGACGATGAACAACAGCAACAGGCTCCATAAAAGGATGAAACCATGAGCTATCTATATCGTCTAAAGATTTTCCTACTTTTTGAAGCAGTGCTTTTGCATCAAGTTCAAGCCCCATAAAGAGATACTCAACCATAGCTACGATGGAAGCGACTCTTGGTATATGTTTCAATGAACTAGATGTTTTTAGACGCGTAGCATGTCCTTTGGAGTAACAAGCCTCTTGAATAGTTGCTCCATCTCTGTTAGTGGAGACCAAAAATGCTATTTCACTCAAAGGAATACCTATCTCCAATAGAGACTCCAAACTAACTATCGCCTCATCCACCAACTCCTCTGACTCTCGAACCTCCACAAATCCCGCACTCGCTCCATCTCTACAGTTTGCTTCTGGAAAACCGAACATATTTGGCTTGAACCAACGGTTGACCTGCTCCACCACAGCCTTGCTACTTCGATAGTTGGTATACATCTCTGCAACCTCTATACCATATTGATTTGCCACAGAGTTAAACAGCTCCTCAACCCCACCACGAAAACGATAGAGAGACTGTTTGGTATCTCCTACATAGAAAAAACTCTTGAACTCACTCTGCCCAACTCCAGAAAATAGCTCATCAATAAGTGGTTTTAGAAGCAAAAACTGCAAGGTTGAAGTATCTTGAAACTCATCCAGTAAAATATGTTGAAACCTGCTATCTATCTTAAAATAGAAAAACTCTCTGCTGATACTATCGTGTAATAGTCGATAGGTAAAATAGGTCAAATCATCAAAACTTAAAATCCCCAACTGTTTGGCTGTTGAGATATTAGCATTTTTATAATAGTCAAAAACTTGAAAAAGATTGTGCAAAACCACCTGCTCCTTGACCTTTGCCCACTCCTCTAGCAGACTCTTTAGCTCCAAAAACTCATCCTCTATCGCAGGATTCTTCTCTACATACTTTTTGTAGTTACGATGGTCGAGCAGACTCTCTTTCTCAAAAACGGTTTTTTTAAACAGACCCTTCACCTCAATTGGCTCAAAGTTTTTAATAGCCGTCTTGGATGCTCCTGACTCCACCACTAGTTTATGAAGCCTCTCTCTCTTCATATCTATCTTGGTTTCCAATCCTGTGATATTGGTTAACTCATACTCTCTATCGGGTAAAAGAGGGTCTATCTTGTAGAAATTTTGCATCAGTTCAAACATCTTCAAAAAGCGTTTGTCCTCTATATTCATCGCTAGTTTAACCAAATCAGAGAGTAGAGAATGAGCCTGAATCTCTTCCAAAAAAATCTTCTCTTTCGCCTTATCATCTATCTCTTTTGTCACAAAATCAGGCTCTATATCTATATATAGTGAAGCAGAACGCAAAATAGAGGTGAAGAAGCTATCAAGAGTAACTATAAAATTGGTAGATGATAAAAAATTCTCTAAAACCTCTGGCTGTTTAGCCAAAAGTTCATCCATACTCAATCCTGTCTGTTCAGATATGCCACTTAGTTCAGCTTTTTTATCCGCCAAATTTATAAGCAGACTCAATACCCTCTGTTTCATCTCAGCGGCTGCCTTATTGGTAAAGGTAGCTGCTAAAATCGTGCTTGGCTCTTGGTCTAAAAAGAGAAGAGAGATATACCGAACACTTAAAGCAAATGTTTTACCTGAACCAGCACTTGCTGAGTAGGCTAGATAGGGCTTAAAATAGTTATTTGACAACTTCTGTTCCTTGGAGTAGCTTTGGCTAAATTATAGGTATATTTCTCTTTTAGAGAGATAAAAATATCATAATTAGAGTAATATCACAATTTCAACACATTTTAACTCTCCATTAACTGAATATTAATCTATTTAATATAGAATATTGTCATCAAATTAATAAGGAGACAATTACAGACATGAAATATTTTATAACCATTATACTGTTCACGCTATTTAGTATATCTAACTCAGAAATAATAGACTTTAATAGTAGCGTGCAAGAGGTGACCCATGAAGAGCTTATTAGTTTATCATTTTCAGAGGTAGAGTTCGAGGACAATAGTAGTCAAAATATCAAATATAGTGATTTTATTACAGCAAAAGAGAGTGCTGTTAAAGAGGATAAATATATTATGATAAAAGTTGAAGCAGATAATTGTCCACCATGTGAAAGACTCAATGCTCTATTAGAGAGTAATGAAAATATCAAGGAGATGGTCAACAGACATATCAAATCTGTCAACATTAACAGTAGTTATGACTCTCTACCTGAGGGTCTACATAGTATAGGTACACCTACTGTATTTTTGATAAAACCTAACGAGGATAACAAAGTTGTTATGAAACTAGTGGGGAATGAAGCTATTGAAGATTTGGAAGAGGCTCTAAAATCATTTGTTAGTGACTCTTATGAGGCAGGATTAGCCTCACTCTAAGAAACGCTGATTAATTAGACTTAGTAGTAAGTATACTAAGTCTTTTGGAATTTAATATAAAAATGTTTTTGACTCAGCTGTTTTTTATCTAAAAAAATAGTGTTTTAGACCCAATATTATATGTT
>NZ_JAACKB010000152.1 GCF_010892395.1 Sulfurovum sp. bin170 | reverse complement strand
TTTCTATTTCATCTATTAAAACAATTCCTTCAATATCCAAACTTCTTGATTTAGTAGTTTCTATTTTTAGTAAAAGCTCTGTTATTATATCTATAACAGAAGAGTATCCATCAGACAGACCATGAAAGTCAAAAACTTCTCTATTCTCTTTTTCTATTATAAAATTATAACTCATTATATTTCTTCTATCAAACTTTAGTAACAATGAATCATCACTATAAATTTCTCTTAAAATATTTTCAAATTTCTTAAACCATTCATCTATCTCTTCAACTATTTTTACTTCGTTATCATCTCTCGCAAATGAGCGTTCAGCTTTTAAATTTACTATATATTGTAAAAAATCACTATTAAGCCGTTGTGTTTTCTCTTTTGATAGATGTACTTTTTGAATACCTTTAGATTTAGAGGGAAAAAAGCCTCTTTTGGCAGGGAAAAAAGAGTATATAAAATTTTCATCTTCTATATTTAAAGTATCTTGATTAAATTGCAAGTAAATATTTGAAATATTTCCTAACCCTTGTCTCAATCTTCTAGGAGTATAAATATCAATAAAAAATTTATCCAACTCCTCCAAAACCGAAGTCTTCCCACACCCATTCTTTCCAGTCAAAATCAGATGCTTCTTCTCATTACCCAATTTAATATCTATATTCTCTAAATGTCTAACTTTGCCTATTTTAATCTCTGTAATAAAATTGCTCATAATTCCCTTCCTATTGTCGGGTAGAGGGCAACCCGACCTACATAAATGTTATAATGAAACCTCTATTAAATCCTGCCAAATCTTTATAAAACTTATAAGATTCTACCCCAATCTCACCAAAAAATTTCTCCATTGGCTCTTTCTGGTCATAACCCATTTCACACGCTAAGTATTTGATATTTCTCGATTGAACATCCAAAACTATCTGCTTCAAAAGTTCATCACCAACCACACCACCAAAGAGTGCCTCTTTTGGTTCATACTCACCCACATTTTTTTCTAACCTAAAATCATTAGCAATATAGGGTGGATTGCTCACTACAAGTTCTATAAGAGTTTTTACCTCATCTAGTATATTAGACTTTATCACCTTAACTCTATCTTCCAACTTAAATGATTTTATATTTCGAGTCGCTACTTTAATAGGCGTATCACAAATATCCGTAGCAACAATATTCAAATCAGAAAATTTTCTAGCTAAAACTATAGAGATAGCACCTGAACCGACACCAATTTCAGCAATAGAATTTATCTTCTCTCTATCAATAATTTCAGCAACCAAATCAATAAGTATTTCTGTTTCAGGTCGAGGAATCAAAACCCCTTGCACTACTCTCAGTTCAATATCATAAAAACTAGCCTCTCCTACAATATACTCATAGGGTTCATGATTTGCTCGCCTATTTACTAACTTCTGAAACTCTTCTATATTTTCCACTTCTCTATCATCAAAAGCATGTAGATAAGTTCTATCTTTTTGCAGATAATGAGCTAAAAGAAGTTCAGCTTCAAATCTTGGGCGTTCACAGCTCGGTTTTAGTTTTTCGTCTGCCCAAATAAGTATCTCTTGTATTGTCACCTATACTCCATCTTGATATTTCACAATACCAATAACAACTATCTGATTATTAGACTTATCTACAAAATATGGAATTACATAACCCAAAAAAATCATATCTCTAATCTGTTCACTCTTAAAATGGATAGATTTTCTATATTTATAGGGAAAATTATCTAAAGATTTTACTTTGCTCTCTAACTCTTGTTTAAATTTTCTTGCACGAAATGGAGAATCCAATGCAATAAATCGGACAATAACTTTAAGTTGAACTAAATATTTATCACTTTTTACTATTTTCATGCTCTATCTTATCTATCATTTCATCAATCTCATCCATACCCTCATGATAAGGTGTCAATCTCTCTTTGCCGCTCACAATATCAGCATAAATCTCTTGAAACATCTTTTGATTCTCTCTAAAATCCAAACTACCATAAAGCTCTCTATGTTCCTTCTCCTCTAGTGCCAATTTCATTTTCTCATAATCATCTTTGGAAACAAGTACTGCCTCTACATAATTATTTTTTAGAATCGCTAATTTCTCAACTGTATTCGACTTTATCTGAGCAAGATAAGAGCCAAATTTTTTAGCAAAATCTGATGAGGAAATTAGTTCATTTGAAGCATATGCTACCATTATTTATATCCTTTATTATATTTTCCGTAATATCTTACACAAAGTATAGCATAAACTTACTTTTTATCCAAACCAGAAAATATCCCACTCTTCTCAAGAGGTCGAATCAAATCATTAACAGCATCCCCCTCATACCCAAGCTCTTTGAGCCTTTCCAACACAGGAGGATGAGTATAATAGAAAAATACAACCAAGGGATGTGATTTAGGAAACGCTTTGTTTTCATCAACCAATTTAACTAAAGCAGTCACCAAGTTTCTTTTGCCACCAAGTTCACTTCCAAACTTATCAGCCTCATACTCATTATGTCGGCTTACAAAACTCATAACAGGTGTAAAAACAAAAGATATAAGAGCCAAAAGCAACATCATCATCGCTATTTGGGCTCCTGCGTATGGCTCTAATCCCATCTCGTAGAATAGGTCTACTGGAAGATTACCAAGCAGAGCAAAAGCAGAGAAGAGTAGTAGCCCCATCATACCGATATTTTTCCAAATATCACCATGAGAGAAGTGACCAAGTTCATGACCCAAAACAGCCAAAAGTTCCTTGTTTGTGAGCTTCTCTATCAGGGTATCGAACAGCACTACTCGTTTTGTTTTTCCAAGACCACCAAAATAGGCATTGAGTCTGCTATCTCGTTTACTTGCATCCATCACAAAGATACCGTCACTCTTTAGACCCTCTTTTACCATCATATCTTCAATAGCTGTTCGCAATTCACCCTCCTCTAGTGGAGAGAATTTGTTAAATATAGGTGCAATAATCGTCGGATAGATGACATTGATAAGAACTGCAAGAGTAAATAGCATCACAAATCCCCATATCCACCAGTTCTCAAAACTACTTACTATCCAAACCAAAAGATAAAATACCGCCCCACCTATAACTACGGTCATAGCGATAGATTTAGCTTGGTCTATTAGATATAACTTTGGGGTTGTTTTTGTAAATCCATACTCTTTGTCTATCTTGAAAGTCTGATAAAGCTCAAATGGTAGACCGATAATAAAACCAACAGCCAAAAATCCAAATAGAAAAATTACTGCATCTACAATACTATTAGTCGTCTCTAAAGTTATAGCCAACCAAGCAAAACCAATAGTAACCCACCAGACAAACATGCCGTAGTCAACCAGTGTCGAGAGCAGACCAACTCGCTCTTTTTTGATAGCATACTCACCTGCTATTCTGTACTTCTCTTCACTCATCAAGACTGCTTCACCACTCTTCTCTTTGGCTATATAACCTATCTGCATTACTGATATATATATTCTTATTAGCGTGTATATAGTATATAGTACCATTATGATTTCTAACATCTG
>NZ_JAACKB010000151.1 GCF_010892395.1 Sulfurovum sp. bin170 | reverse complement strand
AATATTTTTATTACTTTGTTTGACTAAAGTTGAAGCTGAAAATGAGAATTTTTTTAACATGCTCCACTCTTTTAAATCTTTAGAGCTATAGATTATACCTGCTCTTTTAAAATTTTGTTCAACCACATTAGGTTCAATGCTATGCGTCGGTATCCCCTCCACTTTAAAGATGTAGCTTGTTTTTTTCTCTTTTGTTTCTGTTGAAAAAATCTCTATCTCTGTACTGTTCCACTTCACTTTGACTCGGTTGTGATTTGAAAAAGTAACCGATTTAATCGTAAGATATTTACTAAACTCTCTTATATCTCTATATTTTTTATAAAAAGAGGTTGTTCTATCCAAATGATAAACTATAGTCACCTCTTTGGCTCTCTGTTTAGGGATAGTAACCGAAAAGTTTTGATTTCCTGTCTCTTGGCTGTAGTCGAATATTTTACAGTTTTGACTAAGCAGTTTACCATCTATATAGATATCAATCAAACTCTCAAAATTTCTATCTTCGATATTGAGTTCTATCTTCTCTATCTCAAAAGGCTTCTCAAAATGGTAAGTTAGTTTGGCATTTTTTCGGTCATAATTAGTAGCTTTCAGCGTTTTACGAGTAGCTACTAATTTGCTTTTATGGGGTTTTATAAAATAGCCCTCCAGCCCTTGGCTACTCTGTAGACGCACCGAAGGGTAATAATTGGTGGTCTCTTTATAGATTTCATTGTCCAGTTTTACCCTCACCAGTGATGGTCTGTCAAGTTTTTCAAACAAAATCACTTTTTTATAAGGTTGAGTATTGGCAAAAGCCACCACGCTCAACAGCAATAGATATATTACAAAATTAGAAATCGGAAGGCTTTGCCTCCGTTGTTCGGGACTAAAGTCTCCGTTTCCAAAGTAGTTTAATATTTTCCATATGATGTTCATCTAACCACCTCCTTGTTTTTTTGATAGAAGTACGACAGACCAAAGAGTATCGCACCTAAGATTAAAAAGAGGACGATTCGATAGATAGAGTCAAGATTTGCCAAATCCACAAAGAAGGCTTTTAGGATGGCGATAAATATCAGAACTGTACCGACTATCTTTGATATTTTGATATTTTTTTTGATACCGTAGACAAAAAGTGAGATACCAAAAAGTATCCAAAGTAGCGTCATGGCAAACTTGGTAGCCAATGGGCTATAGAGTTTGACTAGATGATAGACCTCGACATTGAGGAAGATAAAGAGCAGACCTACACCTGCTCCCAACATAAGGTTGGGAAGCTGTTGATTGGCTATGGTTATCTTGGACTCTTTGAATGCCAAAGTGTAGATGAAGCCAACTACTGCCATAAAGACAACGAAGTTTAAGAGAGAAATAATGCTGTTTTGAGAAGATATATTAAAAATATTATTGATGAAATTTAGTATCATCAATCCTATAAAAATAGTGAAGAGGATATAAACTTTTTTCGCATAGAGACTCTTCTGAAGTAAAAAGGCAAACAGGGCAATTAGTAACATAGAGATAATAGAAAACAGATGCCAATCATAAAGTTCTGTAAGCAGTAGACTTAAAAGAGTAGAGACCAAATATGCTCCTATAAAAGTCAATAAAAATAGCGTCAATTTGACCATATCAGATGAGATATATTTGAAATTCAATTGACTCTTTTTAAGTAGCTGATACCCAGCAAAAAGTGAACCAATAACAAAGAGTGAAGTGACTGCCAAACTCTTGATATACGGTAGGGTCTCCATGTAGATATGACTATCAACCATATCAAATATCAAGTATCTCAATACGGTTATCCCAAAGGCAAATAGAGCAAAAAGTCCATAGGTCTTCTCATTGCTTTTGGTGGCAATCCACAGCAACATCAAAGACTCAACAGCCCAAACAATGGTCAATGAACTTCCTGCAAAGATAAAGGCAGGAGTGACCAGAAGCAGTGCAATAGATTGAGCCAAAACAATATAGAAAAGATTCTTTAAAAGCACATTTTTCTTTGCAAGAATCGAAGCATAAATGAGCAGATACCCTGCCAAAATAATCGTCACTACAGCATAGTAGATAAGCTCTATCCCATAGTGTTCAAAGAGTGCCAAAAAGCTCAATATCGCCACAATAAAATTTGCCCAAAAGAGAAAAACCGATGCTTTATTCAGACGCTCCTTTTTTCCTCGAATCTCATTGATAAACGGAACAATGGAGTAGATAACAAAAAACGAAGCATAGAGAATCGCCAATACCACAAAATCTCCCTCGGTCTCCCACACACTTGCCAAAGCAGTCAAAGAGGTGATACCAAATGCCAACCATGAGAGTAGCGACCATTTTTTATAAATAGAGATGTATAGAACCCCAAGATTGAGCATCAACATATAACTCAAAAGCCCAACATAATTTCCACTCCCTGTACTAAGCAAAAACGGTGTGGCGAACCCACCGATAAGCCCAAAAATAGCCGTGGATTTGGCATCAAATCGGATGGAGATAACTCCTGCCAAGATGGTGATGATGAGCATCGCCACAAAAGCGTAGTTGACATCTATACTGAAAACTACGGAAAAACCCCAAATTACTCCCCAACCCCAGCAAAGTCAGTAATCTCTCTCCACTCATCATCCGAAATTCCCCTGTCTTCCTT
>NZ_JAACKB010000150.1 GCF_010892395.1 Sulfurovum sp. bin170 | reverse complement strand
TTGGAGGCGACACCCAGATTCGAACTGGGGATAGCAGCTTTGCAGGCTGCGGCCTTACCACTTGGCGATGTCGCCATTTAAATGACAGATAAACAAATAAAGTTTTACCAAAGCAACAAGTTGCGTGAGCCGACTGCTGAAGTCAACTTAGCGTTAGCGTAGTAAAAGGAACTTTGTTCATTTTGCGTCCCATTAAATGGTACCCGGAGCCGGACTTGAACCGGCACGACTGCAATAGTCGGGGGATTTTAAGTCCCCTGTGTCTACCATTCCACCACCCGGGCTTAATTGATACCAAAACTAAAATATTTAAATTATATATCACAATCTCAAAACTTCTGATTATGGAGCGGGAAACGAGGTTCGAACTCGCGACCCCGACCTTGGCAAGGTCGTGCTCTACCGCTGAGCTATTCCCGCACATCTGCACATCTGAAATTGGAATGCGATTATATCCAATTTTTTTTTAGATGTAAAGGTTTTTAGATATAATTTGCGAAAAATATTTTAATTGGAAACGCAAACTTTAGTTGCGTCAAACATTGAGCGAGGCTAAAGCCATCGGTTCCAAGTATAAAAAGGAATAAAATGAGAAGCGACATAGTAAAAAAAGGGCATAATAGAGCCCCTCACCGTTCACTACTTAGAGCTACAGGTCTAAAAGATGAAGATTTCAACAAACCATTTATTGGAGTAGCCAACTCTTTTATAGAGATAATCCCTGGACACTTCTTTTTGGACAGAGTCTCTGATATTATCAAAGATGAAATAAGAAAAGCAGGATGTGTACCATTTGAATTCAATACTATTGGGGTTGATGATGGTATCGCTATGGGTCATGATGGGATGCTCTTTTCACTTCCAAGTCGTGAAATTATTGCTAACTCAATTGAGACTGTGATGAATGCACATAAGCTTGATGCTATGATTGCTATACCAAATTGTGACAAGATAGTCCCAGGGATGATTATGGGAGCGTTGCGTGTTAATGTACCTACAGTGTTTGTTTCAGGTGGTCCAATGGCAAAAGGGTATAAACAAGATGGAACACCTATTGACCTTGCAACTGCATTTGAAGCTGTTGGTCAGTTTGAAGCAGGAGAGATTACAGAGGCTGAACTTACAGATATTGAGTGTAATGCTTGTCCTAGTGGTGGCTCTTGTGCTGGTATGTTTACTGCAAATTCAATGAATACACTTATGGAAGCGATGGGAATCGCTCTTCCTGGTAATGGTACTATCTTGGCTCTAACAAAAGAGAGGGAGGAGCTATACAGAAAAGCCGCAAGGAGAATCTGTGAAATTGCACTTATGGGGCAGGAGGAATCTTCCCTTTATAATGTAAGAAATATTTTAAATGAGAATGCTGTACGAAATGCTTTTGCTGTTGATATGGCAATGGGTGGAAGTTCAAACACAGTTTTACATATGTTGGCTATTGCGAAAGAGGCAGAGGTTAACTTTAATCTTGAAGATATCAATACCATATCTAAAAGAGTTTCACATATTGCCAAAATCTCACCAAGTTTGACAACTGTTCATATGCAAGATATAGACAGAGCAGGTGGTGTTAGTGCTGTAATGCACGAAATGAGCAAAAGAGGTGAAGATATTTTACTTGATAACTTAACTGTGACAGGAGAGAGTATAAAAGAGAGAATTGCAAATGCTGAAATCAAAGATACCAATATCATCCATACTATTGATAACCCTTATAGTAAAGTAGGTGGTTTAGCGATTCTTTATGGTAATCTTGCAGAGCAAGGTGCTGTTATTAAAACGGCTGGGATTACAGGTGAGAGAATCTTTACGGGTACGGCTGTCTGTTTTAATTCACAAGATGAGTCTATCAAAGGTATTATCAACGGCAAAGTTAAAGCTGGCAATGTTGTTGTTATCCGATATGAGGGACCAAAAGGTGGACCAGGGATGCAAGAGATGTTGAGTCCAACCAGTCTGATTATGGGTATGGGACTTGGTGATTCAGTGGCATTGATTACCGATGGACGATTTAGTGGGGCAACTAGAGGAGCTAGTATTGGTCATGTTTCACCAGAGGCTGCTGAGGGTGGTATGATTGGACTACTAGAGGATGGAGATGAGATTCATATTGATGTAGATAAGTATATTTTACAAGTTAATATCTCTGATGAGGAGATTGCTAAAAGAAGAGCCAACTTTAAACCTATTGTTAAGCCTCTTGAGAGCAAATGGTTAAAACAGTATAGAGCATTGGTTACCAATGCAAGTAATGGAGCTGTGTTAGAGGCTCCGTAGGTGTGACCATGTCACACGACAAAACCATTGTTAGTATTGGTTTTGTATTTAAAATATTAATTTGGGTTAGGTTTGAATTAGGTGTGTGACATGGTCACACCTACGATTGGATAATCTCCTGAATATCAGGAGCCAACATAACCCCCTCTATAGTACGAATAATGGTATCTCTATCTCTATAGATAACCATCGTAGGCAGTTGATAAATACCAAACTGCTCTGCTAATGATGGAGACTCATCAGTATCAACCATAAGTATACTCAAATTTTTAAGCTCCTCTTCTAGCTCTTCAAGCTCACACTCCAAAGCATGACACGGCTCACAATACTCAGAACCAAACTTCACTATCACTATATCTTTTTTCAGAAAAGCTCTCTCTATCTCTATCTGAAAATTCTCTTCATCTACCTCTATAACTGCCATTCTATTTAACCCTTCCATCGACAATAGGAACAAAACAACAAGGCTCAATCGCCTCTGTTGTGATTCTCCCTTTTCGTTTATAATATCGTGTGATAATCTGCAAACCATCCTGCTCTATTGGAGCTAAGAGAATTCCACCCTCTGCTAGTTGTTCAAAAAGAGCTTCTGGGATTTTTTTTGCTGTTGCAGAGAATAGTATCCGTTCATATGGTGCATACTCTTTCCATCCTCTTTGACCATCATCAAAACGGGTAAAAATATTGTTAATGCCATCTTTTCTAAATCGTTCTTTTGCCTCTTTGAGCAAAGAGTCAATTCTCTCAATTGTGAAAACTCGTCTACATACTTTTGAGAGAATGGCAGCTTGATAACCACTTCCACACCCTATCTCCAAAACAGTATCAACACCTTTCACCTCTAGATGCTGGGTCATTTTTGCGACCGTTAGCGGTGAAGATATCCACTGATTTTGTTGCATAGGCAAAGCATCCAATTGATACGAGATATTACCAAAACCCGTGGGTACAAACAACTTTCGGTTAACTTCTAAAAATGCTTTTTTAACATGAGGGCAGAGTTTGAATTTTTTATCAATCTCATCTACCATCTGCTCTTGCTTTGTTACCACAATCATCTAATCCTATCCATCAAATAAATTAAATGGAATTTTATCTAAAATGTGATTAAAAAAGCTAATTTTGAACAAGCCTATTTAACTCTCTATGCAATCTATCATCTTTAAAGTTTATAAAATCTACACTATCAACCATATCTTTGAGAGTTGCCATCTCATTTGAGATAGCTTCTGTGATTACATCTGAGAGCGACTGATCACTAGAGATTTTAACTGAAAAGAGAGGATCATCACTTAATTGAAAATAGAGTCTCCCCTCGCTTCTAATAATATGAAGAGTCTCTTTCCTATCTAAACTGTTATATATATATAGAATAAAAAATATAAAAACCCCACCAAGAATAATTGAAATAATAAACAGACCTTTCGATAATAGAT
>NZ_JAACKB010000149.1 GCF_010892395.1 Sulfurovum sp. bin170 | reverse complement strand
GCATATAAATTTTCACCATATTTACTAGTATCATGTCCAAATCCACCAGTAGATGCTAGATGGTCTGCATACTTCTGAGATGTAGCAGCTATCTCATCACTCCATATTACTTTAGCTCCTTCAAATACTTCTGCTCTAACTTTATTGTGTGCATCAACAGCCTCTTGTTGTAGAGAGTTAGAACTTTTTGTTTCATTTTTAGTCTCATTTTTTGGTGAAGTTGCACTACAACCTGCAAGAAGTAGTAGTGAAAGTAGCACAGTTTTAGTTTTATTTGATTTGAACATCAATATTTCCTTTTGTATTTAGGTTATTGGGTAATATCTCATTTAGGGTCAGCCATCCCTTCAATATAAGCCAAAGCCTCTTCCATTAAAGCGATATGATAATTTTCCTGATTATTGATAAATGTGAAGAAAGCAGCAAAGTGTTCAGAGCTATCAGATACAGCTTCTGCTAATCTTTTGCACTCCTCTTTGGCTCCTATCTCCTCTTGGATACCATCTTTTAGGAACTGTTCTAAGTTCTCAAATTTATAAATCTCCTCCATAAGAGTTCTTGGAACACCAAGTATTCCCATATCTGCCATCATCTGACCAAAACTTCTTAGGTGGAATAGAGACTCATCTACAAGGATTTGATAAATTCTATTTAAAAA
The DNA here is from genome assembly GCF_010892395.1 of Sulfurovum sp. bin170. Classification (GTDB taxonomy): domain Bacteria; phylum Campylobacterota; class Campylobacteria; order Campylobacterales; family Sulfurovaceae; genus UBA1140. The sequence goes on along the minus strand of NZ_JAACKB010000149.1, from coordinate 1,057 downwards.
AACATCATTGCTATTTGCTTTTGAGTAGTTGTATACCATGATAAGCTCATACTCTTTGTAGCTCTCTTCAAACAAAAATAGAGTTAAGGCATCTTTGGCTCTTTGGGTTAATTCGACATTTGGATACTCTCTATTACTATCAAATCTATCCTCTACCTCCTCTTCAGGGAGTCTCTCTAGCACGGCTTTGATATACTCTATATCGCTTCTCATCCGATGGGTTATATCCCCATCTTTGCAAGAGTCTAATTTAGATTCTATTGAGGTTAGTCTCTTTAGGATGTCGTTAATCATGTGAGAGATATGGGTTACGCGGATAGGTACATGTTTTATATTATAGTTGTACTCTACTCCATTTTTGATAAAATCATTCTCTAGCCATGTTAGGTGTTTAAATAGAATATTGGCAAACTCATATAGCTCTTGTCTACTCTGTGTCTTTGAGATAAATCCTGTAAATTGGGTTGCTAACCACGCTTCGTGAATCTCTTTAAATAGTCTTTTCACTATTCTCCTCCTCTTTTGGTGTACAGTCTGTGCTGATTTGATAGCTTATCATTGGGAAGTCGCTATCTTTCTGTTTCTCTATATAGGTATCTAGTGCAGCTTTTAGTGCTAGGGCTACCATCTCTGTACATGCTGCGTCTTCTGGTGGTAGATTATCTAACATCCCTAGAGTTACAGAGACTAACTCTTCGGCTCTGGTGAATGTGATTCCTTTTGCTTCAGATGTTATAATAGAGCCTGAAACGATGGTTGTACTACAGCCAATAGCTTGAAATGATATATCTTTGATGATTGGGTTATCAGCCTTTTCTACTTTTAGATATATTGCAACTTTTTCACCATTTTGTGGATTTTTACCCATGCCTGTTGCATCATTTTCTGGCATATCTCCATAGTTTTGTGGATTCATCATATGCTCTATGAGTTGTGCATCTGCGTTCATATTTTGCCCTTTTTCCTAATTTTTCTCCGATATTATACCCTTTTGGATTTTGGTTTAGTTTGATTGAGTGCTTTTAGCCCAATAAATAGATATATCTTTAAAGGATTT
>NZ_JAACKB010000033.1 GCF_010892395.1 Sulfurovum sp. bin170 | reverse complement strand
TTATTCTATAAATATTTTAATCACATATAAACAGAGGAGAAACCATGGTAAAAAAAATCTTACTTATATCTATATTTCTTTCAAACTTATCATTTGCAAAAGTATATACTGATCTTAAATATACTTTATTGAACTATTCTAAGAATGGAACAGACAAAGATTTCAAAACCAATGGATACAAATTAACTTTAGGTTACATGTTTGAAGAGTTTTCATACATTGACATAGGAGTTGAGAATAGTATAGCATTCGCTACAGGTGAAAAGAGAGACTCTGTAGAGTTTAAAAATGGAACTACTTTAGAAAATGCTAGTGTAGATATAGATTTTTTATATGCAGTACATCTAAAGGCTACTGCTCCAATTATAGATATCCTCTATGGTAATCTCTATCTTGGTTGGGACAGTGCAAAAGTAGGCACATCAGCCACAAACTATACTAACTCTAGTAAATGGGAAAATAGCTTCTCTTATGGTGTTGGCTTTGAGTATTGGATACCTCTTGGTGTCTCTCTTCAACTAAACTATATGAGTTACTTTAACAATCTTAATGCCATAGAGTTTGGTTTTGGATTAAAGTATTAAAAAAGGGTATAACAATGTTTAAAAAAAATATTTATGGAATTCTGTTTTTTACACTAATATTTATTGGTTGTGGTAGTGATAGCACTGGTGGAAAATTCTCAGAATCTCTATTGACTACAGTAGCACCTACAGAAGAGACTCTTTTAGAAGACTCTTTAGAGCCTACACTTAAAACGGGTGTTTTATTAGATAGTAGTGTTTCAGGTATAAACTATAAAACATCATCAGGAGTTGATGGAACAACTAACTTAATAGGTGAATATGAGTACCATGATGGTGACTTAGTAGAGTTTCTTGTTGCTGAGGTTTCACTTGGAGAAGTAGAGGCAAAAGAGTTAATTACTACAGATGATTTTCCATATCCTCTACAAGTGGCACAGTTTTTACAAACTATTGATTATGATAACTTTACAGAGAATGGTATTCAGATAGACAAAAGAGTTCATTTGAATATACTACTAAAAAAAGATACAGTAAAAGATGATAATGGATCACTTTTTGCTAAAAGATTAAACATTGAAGATTTTGATGACTCTTTAAGAAACTCTATCTTTATAGATGAGCTTATACTCACTTCGAGGCAATCATATCGTAAAATTGTACCAACTACTGTCGCGTATAAACATAAAGAGAGAGCCGATAGACTACAAAAAATTGAAAAGAATAATATTGAGCTATATCGTGAAATAACTAATATTGAGGTAAATAGTACTTTAGAGATAAATGCTATGGAGATAAATAGTTCAATTATAATACATCCAACACTAAAACCTAGGTTAATATACTCTTTTTACAAAAAAGTATATAGAGAAAACTTAAAACTAAAATCAGAGATAGAGGAGAAGATAGAATTTTCAGATGAATTAGCTACAGAATACAGAGATAGTTATCTCAATTTAGCCAATCTGATAGTAGAAACTATACTCTATACGGAGAGTTCCCAAAAAGATTTTAAACGAAAAATTATAGATAATCTAAAAAATATATCTACAGAAAATAGTAAAATAGTAGATGCAACAGAAGAGTGTCTCTCCACTACCTCTTTTTCGGATGTAAATAAAACCAAAGAGGCTCAAAATATTATCCATTGTGCAAGTAGAGATATTATTGAGGGAGCTAACCATTTTATATCAAATAGTATAAATAATCAAAAAAAGGCTAAAGAGAGAGAAGTGGCAATTGCATATCTTGACCTATATTTATCTTGTGATAGTCAAGATAAAAAGTGTCTTCTTGAACGATTTGAGAACAACACTACTATAGATAGTCAACTATGGTATGCTACAAGTAAAAATGAAATATATGATAGTGACACACCACTACTCTATAGCGGTGCAAAAGAGATTATCAATAACTATATAACCAAAATATCAAAACTTGTGGATACTATATCCGAAGGTCTACCAAGCGATAGTTTTTTAAATAGAGTAGATACAGATAATATCAAGAGAGTCTCCATCGAAGCCCAACCAATAAAGCTAGAGTCATGGGATGAGACTAATATACTATGGACATCCATAAATATTGATAATAGAGCAGGAGCGGATATTAATATCACATCCTTTGAACCAAAGATTATTATAGGGGATAAAGAGATTGCACTACCTAATAGCCGTCTATATACAGCACTAGATCAAAGTTATGCCGCAACAAATAGTGCTATGAATATTATAGTGCCTATATTCATTGATAATCAAACTATATTACAAGAAGAGAATACCAAGCTTTTGCTAGATATTTATTATCTAGCAAATGACGATACATTCCAAGCTACTTCTAAAACTCTCGTAGATTTTAATTTCAGCCAATTATCAAGTGATACTGAATTAACTCAATTTAATAAAGATGCTATCTCTCTATCTAAAAGTATGGGCGTAACAGAGGAGAGAGAGAGATTTTTTCTTCCTACTGTAAAACTAGGATTCGATAAGTTAGATAGAGATAGTCTCGAATGGATAGTTGAACCAAATGATATAAGTATAGTAGCAGATGATGATGGTCTATATGTATATCCTATTTTAAAATCTGAAAAGAAGTTTGAGACTAAATTCTTTAAAGTTTCAAATAGATTAGACCCTTATTCCAAATCAACTATATTTGTACTAAATATTATTGAAAAAAAGAAAAAAGTAA
>NZ_JAACKB010000148.1 GCF_010892395.1 Sulfurovum sp. bin170 | reverse complement strand
GCATATAAGGAAACGATGGCTTTAGCCTCGCTCAATATTTCAGGACTAAAGTCTGCGTTTCCTCAAATTTTCACTCTTGCTACCAAATCTATTGTTATAATTCTCTATTACTAAATAAAGGGGTAAAAGATGAGATTTTATAGACCATTGCCAAGAGATGAAGAGATAAATATAAGCAGTAAAAAAATAATAGTCTCTAAGACAGATATAAGTGGAAGAATTCTATATGTAAATGACTACTTTTGTACGGTATCAGGTTATGAAGCAAGTGAAGTTGTGGGTGCACCACATAGCATATTGAGACATCCTGATATGCCAAGAGCTATCTTTTATCTGATGTGGCAATCTATACAGAATGGAGATAATGTTACTGCTATTGTCAAAAATTTAGCAAAATCGGGAAAATACTACTGGGTTACTACTGACTTTGAGATTCATAGAGATGATATGGGTAGGATTGAGAGTTATATTGCATTTAGAAGAGCTGCAGCAGCAAAAGCTATAGAGGCTGTGGAGGAGCTATATGCACAGCTTTTACTTATAGAGAAGAAGCATGGAATGTTGGCATCTTTGGTCTATCTCAAAGGTTATCTCAATGAGAGAGATACTACCTATAGTGAATTTATGGATGGATTGGTAAAACCAAAAAGCTTGATGGAGAAGCTTTTTTCTCTTATGAAAAATAGATTTTACCATACTAGTAGTAGTAATAATAATAATTACTCAGATAGAGATAGAGAAGTTGCATAATTAATAATTTTTAAGATATACTTGCTGATATTAAAAAATAAGGATAGAAAATGGATATGATAGATTTATTGAAAATGGGTGCAGGTTTAATACAAGGAAATAGTGATGATGCTACAACAGGATTGGACACAAATCTTATAACTGATGCACTAGGTAGTCTGCTTGGTGGTGGAGCAGATGGTGGATTAGACCTTAGTCAGTTGGTATCAGGACTATCTGAAAATGGTCTTGGTTCTATTGTAGGTTCATGGTTAGGAAGTGGTGAAAATGAAGCTATCTCTATGGACTCTATTGTTGACCTTCTTGGTTCTGATAAGATTTCTGAGTTTGCATCAAGTTTAGGTATCTCTGAAGATTCTGCTAAAGGTGCTTTGGCTGATGCTTTACCAAATGTGATTGATGGGGCTACTTCTGGTGAAGGTTCTATTGTTGAGAGTATGCTCTCTAGTGTTGGTGGAGTTGATGGTGCTATGAGTATGTTGGGGAAGATGTTTAGATAGTGCAAACTCTATCTCGTTCCACCTGTCCTCAGGTGGAATGCATAGAGAATCCAATCATTAATTTTCGTTGTTTTTGCCTATGCATTCCACCTCAGAGAGGATGGAACGAGAGTTTTTTGATTATTTTAGGTCTCATCCTTTTTTCTTCTAACCCTCTAAATGCAATTGAACTAAAAATAGCCTCATATAATGTTGAAAACCTCTTTGATATGCATTATGATGGTAGTGAATATGATAGGTATATCCCAAACCGACACAACTGGACAAAAACTACTCTTAATAAAAAATTAAGAAATATCTCTGAAGTTATATGTGAGATAGATGCTGATATTATAGGGCTTCAAGAGATAGAGAACCGAAATGCTCTAAAACTTCTTCAAAAATCACTTAAAAGATATGGGTGTAGATATAGATACTCTGCAATATCTCACAAAAAAAAATCTGCAATTCAAGTGGCACTCTTATCTAAAATTCCTATTGAGACTCACAGAGATATAGAAGTAACAAGAGCTTTGGGTATACGAAATATACTAGAGACAAAATTTACAGTAGAGGGCAATCCTCTCTATATATATGTCAACCATTGGAACTCAAAACGCTCACCAGAAAGCAAAAGAATCATCTCTGCAACAGCCCTAAAAAAGAGACTTCTATCCCTACCCAAAAATAGTCAATATATTCTCTTGGGTGATTTTAACTCTAACTATAATGAGCATCAAAGAGTTGGAAAAACAGGTATCAATATGGTTCTAAATAGTATGCTTTTTGGAGAATCTGATATGAAACAAGGTGGATTTAGACACTATAATCTCTGGTTGGAGCTACTGCCATATAGACGATGGAGTTATAATTTTTATGGTGATAAGCAGGGGTTAGATGCGATATTGCTTCCTCCTACACTTTTTGATGGCAGAGATGTGGACTATGTTGATGACTCATTTGTGGTTTTTAAGAGAGCTTATATGTTTACAAAAGAGGGATATGTAAATCGTTGGAAATATAAAAAAGGTAGACATTTTGGCAAAGGCTACTCTGACCATTTTCCAGTTTTTGCTCTCTTTTCAACAGAACCATATCTGTTTAAAAACAAAAAAGAGGATAACAAAGAGTGCAAAATTATAGAGCTATATGAGAAGAGAGAGCTTTTGCCATGTTGGCTAAAAAATGTAAAGGTAGTTTCAAGAAAAGGTAGGGGAGCTACTATCTCAGATTTAAAAGATAAAATCTTTATTTACGGAGTGGAGAAGCATGTCAAGGTGGGAAGTCGTTATGATATTAGAGTATCTCAAACAAAAACCTACAAAGGTGTCTATGAAATTATAGATTTTAGTATGGATTTATTAGATAATTGATAGTATGCCATATATTATTTATAGGAGTAGAAAATGAACTACTATTTGGAGATACTCTCTTTTCACATTATGGCAATGATGTCATGGATGGCGGTGCTTTTTTATATGCCAAGACTTTTTGTATATCACCAAGAGCATAAGGATAAAAAAGATTTTACAGATGTGATAAAGGTGCAAGAGAGCAAACTATATGATGTGATAGGAGTCCCTGCAATGTGGGCAACTATCATAAGTGGTGCGATACTAATATATCTCAATCCATCTCTACTCGAGCAGGATTGGATGATAGCCAAACTATTTGTGTTATCCTTGTTGATTGGATACTCATACTCTATGGAGTATTTTAGAAAAATATTAGAAAAAGATGCCTGTAACAAAAGTGGACAGTATTTTAGAGCCTACAATGAAGTTCCAACTCTACTCTCTATTTTAATAGTAGTGTATGTGATTACAAAATCTGTGCCTATCTATTTC
>NZ_JAACKB010000032.1 GCF_010892395.1 Sulfurovum sp. bin170 | reverse complement strand
GCCTTTGTTTTTGGGAGAAGAAAAGATGAAGTTTTTCTAAAACTCAAAAAGCTATTAGAACCATTCAAAATAGGAAAATATTATACAGATAATTGGGGCCCGTATAGTAAAAACCTAGATGAAAACAAGCATGAAATTGGAAAGAGAAATACGCAAACAATTGAGAGAAAAAATCTTATTTTAAGAACAAGAGTTAAGAGACTTACTTGAAAAACTATCTGTTTCTCTAAGTCTATCAAAATGCATGATATTGTTATTGGTCTCTTAATTAATGTTTTGGATTTTGGACTTTTGTTATAATGAAAAATTATATCAACGGAATTGGTACACTACCAACATATTAATATAATCTAAATTAAACTACCTAATTCTTATTTTTTTATCCTATTCAACTTCTCAATGTGAAAAATATTATCACTACTATTCACTCAACCTCTTAATATCTGCACCCAAAGACAAAAGCTTCCCCTCCAAATTATCATACCCTCTATCGAGATGATAGATGCGGTGAACATTGGTCACACCCTCTGCGACTAATCCTGCAAGAACAAGTGCCGAACTAGCTCTTAGGTCTGTTGCCATCACATCAGCACCATAGAGTTCAGCCACAGGACGAACAGCCGCTACGCTTCCTTTGAGCCAAATATCAGCCCCAAGACGATTAAGCTCACTCACATGCATAAAACGATTCTCAAAGAGTCGCTCTTATATCAGACTATCTCCCACAGCCATCGTGGCTACTGCCATAAACTGTGCCTGCATATCTGTTGGGAAACCAGGGTACTCTGAGGTAATTACACTGACAGGTTTTAGTCTTTTTGTAGAGTGAATCGTTATCTTATCTCCATCAATATCAAAACTACACCCCATAGCCTCTAGTTTATTTATAGAGGTCTGTATATGTGTGGGATTTGCTTTTTCTATAGTGATAGATGAACCTGTAATTGCCCCTGCACAGAGGTATGTACCTGCTTCGATTCTATCAGGGATAATCTCTACCGTTTTAAACTCCAAAGGCTTCTGCCCTGTTCCCTTTATCGTAAGAGTTGCTGTTCCAATCCCCTCAATTTTTACTCCTGCATCGGCTATCATCTCACAGAGTTGTACAATCTCTGGCTCTTTTGCCGCATTTACTATGGTTGTAGTACCATGAGCAAGTGAAGCCGCCATAATGATATTTTCAGTCCCACCAACGGTTATCTTATCAAATATTACTTTTGCACCCTGCAAACCATTGGGGGCAACGGCTCTGACATATCCACCTTTTATCTCTATCTTCGCTCCCATAGCCTCAAGTGCTTTTAGATGCAAATCAATTGGGCGTTGACCTATTGCACATCCCCCAGGTAGACTCACCTCGCACTCACCAAATCTAGCCAAAAGAGGGCCCAATACCAAGATAGAGGCTCTCATCTGTGATACAATCTCATAGACAGCTTTGGTTGAGTTCATCGTTCCATTATTTACTTTTGCAACTGTACCTTTATGGTCAACCTCTCCACCCAATATAGTGAGTAGTTTTAGTAGTGTTCTTATATCAACAACATTTGGAAGGTTTGTAAGTTCCACAGGTTTGTCAGAGAGTATGGTAGCCGCGATAACAGGAAGAGCAGAGTTTTTTGCACCAGAGATTTTGATAGAGCCACTTAGCTTGGCTCCACCTTTTATTTGTAAATAGTCCATTATATATCCAATATTAATTTTTGCAATTTTATCTAAATTATGTTAAGTATAGTATATAATGTTAAAAAATATCAAGAGTGTAAATCGTTTCGATTGGTTACATTCTTAAAATTGTATTTACATGTTTTACATTAAGCTTAAATACTCTAAACCCTTCTAAACACGATTATTACACGATTTGGAACTTAATAATTTTAAACATATCAATTAATATTTTATGAATTTCGACAATCTATTTAAGGTTCAAATTAAGAGAATTATGTTAAAGTTTGACATTGATTGATTCTAATCTTTTTAATTATTTTAGAACAACAACAAATAATATAACAAGGAAAAACTAATGCAAATAGATTTATCAGCAGAAGCACTTTTGTCACAACTTGGATACTCAAAAACAGAGAATTCAGTAGAACAGATGGAAAAAATTATAGACAATACTAGTGAGTTTGATAGATTTTCAAAACACTTGCTGTCGTTAAATGATCATTTAGCACCAATTAAAGGTTTTATTGGGATGTCAAGTAGTCAAGACAATTTAAAGATAAAAGGTAGTGATTGCATAGCAATGGAGATTTGTGAAGAGTTTAGAGATACCGTTGAGAATTGGGCAGATAAGTATAAAGTAGAGATAGAAAAAGTAAAAGATAAACCAACATACTACATCATCGGTCACAAATAATTAATGCCACTTAGCACTCTCAATGAGGAGCAGTTAAGTGCTGCAACTGCACCTATGGGCAATAATTTGATTATTGCCTCAGCAGGAACAGGAAAAACATCTACTATCGTTGGGCGAATCGCTCATCTACTTCACTCTGGCGTAGAGCCTTCCAAAATATTACTATTAACTTTTACAAACAAAGCTGCAGGTGAGATGCTAGAGCGAGTTGGAAGATTTTTCCCATCTACTATTGTCAAAGAGATTGAATCTGGAACCTTTCATGCAGTGAGCTACCGATGGCTAAAGCAGATGAACAGAAATATTGCACTCAAACAGCCAAGTGAGCTAAAAACTCTATTTCGTAGTATCTATGAAAAACGGCAGTTCAAACGACTAAACACGGATGTGGATGCTTTCTCTTCAACCTATCTCTATGAACAGTATAATCTATATCAAAACGCATCACTGGATGGCTTTGATATATGGTTTATCGAGAAATATCCTGACCATCAACCACTTATAGATGTATATATGAATATTATTGATGAGTACGAAGATACAAAAGAGCAGTTTGGTTTTGTCTCTTTTAATGACCTACTTTTGAAAATGCGTCAATCTCTTTTGGAAGAGAAACGAGAGATGAACGAAGTTTTGGTCGATGAGTATCAAGATACAAATACATTACAAAATGCATTAATAGACTCTCTACAGTCCAATTCTCTCTTTTGTGTGGGTGATTATGACCAGAGTATCTACGCTTTTAATGGTGCGAACATTCAAAATATTGCAACATTTGGTTCGCGATATAAAAATGCAACTGTCTTTACCTTAAGTAAAAACTACCGTTCCACGGCTTCAATCCTCTCTCTTGCAAACAGAGTAATAGAGCGAAATGAGCGAATCTACCCTAAAAAACTAGAGGTAACAAAAAAGGGCAAAAATCATCCACCAAGACTCATGGCATACCCTGAACTCTTTGACCAGTACCAAGCCATCTCTCGAAATATCAAAAACTCCTATACTCCGAGCAATGATATAGCCGTTATATTTAGAAATAACGCCTCTGCTGATGGTGTCGAAGCGAGTTTGAGAGAGCTAGGAATCAACTGCAAAAGAAAAGGTGGCAATAGCTTTTTTGAAGCTAAAGAGGTAAAATTTCTGCTTGATGTAGCTTCACTTAGAGTTAACCCAAAAGATATGATGGCATTTATCCATATCTTTGAGTATGGAAAAGGGATTGGCACAGCTGTAGCCAAAGAGATGTTTGAGTGCTTTAGACACTTTGGAGAAGGAAATCTATATGTTGGTATGCTATCTCCAAGAGTTTTTACTCTACCAAAACTTCATCCCACAAAAAATATGCAACTAGGGCTTTTTGATGATGATACACAGATAGGCTCTATGAGTCGTTTTTCTCATCTACCTCTAAGTGAAGAGATAAAATCAAACCCTATACTAAAACATCCAAAACTAACAGATGATGGTCTAATGTTTTTCAAAGCATATCATGACTTTCTGAAATCTATTAGAAATGTTAAACAACCCAAAACTTTGCTTATCAAGCTCATAAACTCTCCACTATATCAGGCTGTGGTTGAGTCGTTAGCAACCCAGAGAGGAAAGCTAAAATCAGGTGAGATAGACAGTGAAAAAAAAGCTCTAGCAAAAGAGAGGATAGCAAGAAAAGCTAGACTCCTTAGTGATTTGGCATCACACTACAAGGATATTGATAGATTTGTCAACGCAATGGTCTTGGGTGGAAACGAACTAAGTGAAGGGGATGGAGTTAATCTGCTGACAGTTCATGCGAGTAAAGGGCTGGAGTTCACAGAGGTCTATGTCACCGACCTTATGGATGGTCGATTCCCTAATACTAAACTTATGGGCAAAGGTGGAAGTTTGGATGAGGAGAGACGGCTCTTTTATGTGGCTGTCACTCGTGCAAAAGAGAAGCTATTTCTCTCATTTGCTAAATATGATAGAGTTAAAAAACTTGATTTTAAACCTTCACCGTTTCTATATGAGGCAGGATTGTTGAAGAGTATAGGTTAAGTAGTAGTATCATATATTATTTCTAATTTTTATTTGTAAATTTT
>NZ_JAACKB010000008.1 GCF_010892395.1 Sulfurovum sp. bin170 | reverse complement strand
CTGATAAGTTGAAAAAAAACCTCTAGGGGTAACCCTCTATGGATTTTTCAACTTCTCTATCTAAACATAGAGCTTAGATACAAAATAGTCACTAACGGATTTTGCCTCAATCAGTGCAGTGACAGAAGCTTCGTTTAACTGACCATCTTTCGTAATAGGTGTTGTTACCAACTCTTCTACTCTCTGTATCAATCTTTCGCTCTCTCTCATGTTCTCTACGGAAGATGAGTGATATTCACTATTATCCTCTTTGATACCCTCTATATGTAACACTCTCTCTAATTTAGCATTTTGCTCATTTAAAAGAACTCTATAGTTTTCTATAACAGGAATAATCTCTACAATATGTTCATCAATTCGTTGCATCTCTGTTTTTGCCTCTTGTTGATGCTCTACATAGATGTTTGATTTCTCAAATGTCTCATTTGCCACTCTGAAGTTTTTGTTCTCTTTCATAGATACACGAAGTTTATAGATAATCCAAGCAATAAGAAGTGCAGTAACCCCAACTGTTACCATTCCCAATATCGGATCAACATCAGCACCAGTTATACCACCTATCCATTTAAAGATACTAGTCTGCTCTGCTTCATTATTTATAATCTCTGGGGTTAGTGCTACGCCAAGTTCTGTACTAGCAACATATATCCAAGCACCGACTACTCCCAATGCAGCCAAAAGAGCTAGTATAAAACCTGAAAAACCACCTGAACTTATATTTCCAACTTTAATATTTTCATCAATAGTACCAAGTGATACCTCAAATGGATCGTCTAACTCCTGCTTAGAGTACTCATAAGAGGCTCTCTCTAGTAAATCTTGACTCTGTGTAAGTGTAGTGTTTAACAGACTCTTTTTTGCATCTTCAAATTTATTCACATTTTCAGAGACAGATTTTTTTGTAATCTCTACAGCACTATCAGCTTCTGATATAAGTTGGGCAGAGCTTTTCATTAACTCTTTTGCCTGTTCATTTTTTGTAGAAGTTTTAACCATATCCTCTTCTATAATTAATTCATCATCTATATTCTCATTGTCATTAAAGTCTGCAACCTCTACGGAGTCATTTTTTTGGTCTATTTTAGACTCATCAAAACCTGACATTTCGCTTTTATTTGGCATTCTCTATCCTTTTTATTATTTTTTTTATTCTATCATACAAAAGCATATAATATTATAAAAGCCTTTAATTAATAGCTTGGTATAATACAGTAAAAAAATTTAGGATTTATATGGGCATTTTTGTTGCACTTTTAGTATTATCATTTTTGATATTTTTTCATGAGTTAGGACATTTTTTAGCTGCAAGGCTATTTGGGGTTAGAGTAGATGTATTTAGTATTGGTTTTGGAAAGAAAATTTTTACCAAACAGATAGGTCAGACGGAGTGGAGTATCTCTGCTATACCTCTTGGTGGTTATGTCAAGATGAAAGGTCAGGATGACTCCGATCCAACAGCTGTCAACTACGACAGTGATAGCTATACACGCAAAAGACCTTGGCAGAGGATTATTATACTTCTAGCAGGTCCTTTTGCAAACTTTTTTGTGGCATTTATGCTCTATTTTGGGGCATCACAGATAGGGACTTATCTCTCTCCACTATTTAACTATAGTCACTATCTACCTGCAACCGTTGGTTCTTTTTCGGATGAGTCTCCTGCAAAAAAGGCAGGGATAGAACAGGGGGATAGGATAGTTAGTATCAATAGTACCCCTATAAACAATTGGGAGGATGTCGGAGAGACTATACAGCTATTTGATGGAGTTTTGTATTTTGATATTATCAGAGACAATAGACAGCTTAACATAGGAGTTGAACCCATTATCAAAAAGCAAAAAAATAGATTTGGTGAATCAGTGGATAGAAAATTAATTGGTATTGCACCAGATGCTCCTGATGAACTTACATTTTCACCTATGGAGGGGTTAGCTTTTGCTTGGAATGAGACTATACACGCCTCAACACTTATATTTACGAGTGTACAAAAGCTTATTTCAGGTGATGTTCCTGCTAACCAACTGGGTGGTGTTGTAACTATTGTAGATATTACAGCAAAAGCTAGTCAATCAGGAATAATTGCTCTGCTGTTTTTTACAGCACTCATATCTGTGAACTTAGGGGTGCTAAACCTCCTGCCAATTCCTGCTCTTGATGGAGGTCATATCGGTTTTAACCTCTATGAGATGATAACAGGGAAAACAGCGAGTGAAGAGGTGATGTACCGATTAACATTGGTGGGATGGGGGTTACTACTCTCATTGATGTTATTGGGATTATACAATGATATAAATAGACTATTAGGATAGAAGATGAGAGAGATATTGAGAAAAAATTTAGATGAAGTTATTTGGAATATAGAACAGGCTAGAGTCGAGGTCTCCGAACACCATATTGTCAAACTTGTAGCCGTTGGTAAATATAGTGATGAGGAGAGTATATCTACTCTCTATGAGCTTGGACAACGCGCCTTTGGAGAGAATCAAGTACAACAGCTCCAGAGTCGTATGAAAAATCTGGAGAAACTTCCACTGGAGTGGCATATGATGGGAACCTTGCAGAGCAATAAGATTAACAAACTTATTGCTCTTAGACCCAGCATGTTCCAGTCACTTGACTCTATAAAACTAGCAGAAGTACTAAACAGCCGTTTGGCTGAAAGAGACCAAACGATGAGTACTCTACTTCAAATCAACTCTGCAAATGAGAATAGCAAATCAGGGGTTAGAGTAGATGAGGCAGTTGATATATACCAAGAGATAGTAGAGAAATTTCCACAGATAAAACTCAAAGGTATTATGAGTATAGGTGCGTTTACAGAGGATAGAAAAAAGATTCAAGATAGTTTTGAAGCTACTCATAAAATATATGAGACTCTTCAAAAAGATGGTGCCACAACCTGTTCAATGGGTATGAGTGGTGATTATGAACTAGCAATCAAGTGTGGCTCAAACTTGGTTCGTGTTGGTTCAAAAATTTTCAAACAGACAAAAGGGGAATATATATGAGACAACTAGTACACTATTATAGAGATTTTGACAGCTTTACAGAGTGGTGTGATGAGAATAGCATTACCAATTCAGAGAGACTACTGATTGAGATAAACTATCCTAATGATGATAGAAAACTACTAAAGATACTTCTAACAGACCTACAAAGCTCATTTGCTGATGCAACTATAGTAGGTATGCAGAGTTTTGCAAGTTTTACAAATCATCAAGTATCAGACCTAAACAGAGACCCTATTATATCTATAATGGAGTTTGATACCAGCTCTATCTCATCTATGGTTTTAAATTTAGATAAAAACTATATTAAGGGCGAATGCAACGATTATAAAGCAGAGAAACATATAATAGAGAAATATCTACAAGCTGATACAGAGGCTGTTGAGATTCTATCAAGTTTTAATGATTGTCACACTTCATCATTTATCAACTCTCTAGGTGAAGATTTTAGACATCTCAAGATTTTTGGTGGTGGGTCAACAGGTAAATCCCACAATACTAACAAGTCATTTGTATTTCATAACAACAAAATCTATGACAAAGCTATTATCTTAATCTTTATGCATGGTGAGAATCTAACTGTTGAACTCTATCAGGCTTTTGATTGGAAACCGATAAGTAAAAAGAAGAGAATCACTAAAACAGATGACTCTACCATCTTCACTATGGGAGATAGTCCTGCATTGGATATATATAGAAAATACTTTCCAAACCTAGATTCAGACACATCTGTATTTCTACAAGTGCCACTCTATATTACAAAAGGAAACAGCTCCTATACTGTACATATCCTCAATGCTGATTTATCCAATCAGAGTATATCTACTGCTCAACCTTTAGAAGAGAACGATATTGTACAGCTCTCCATTGGTAACTACAATGCGATGATGAATAGAACACAAGAGATTTATAACTTTCTTACAAAAACTCCTGCCCAAGCTCTCTGGATTGGTGCATGTATCTCATATGAGTATGGTTTTAGAATTCCAATCAAATACTATATATCAAATATCAAAAGTAACAATCACATATTTGGATACACAACATCTCAAGAGTATTTCAATGAGGAGAACCATCCAAATACTTTTCATAATCACACATTTATAATGGCAGCGATAACGGAATCAAATAATAGCTATATTGAGTTAGAGGAGTATAAAGATGAAAATATCACACCGTTTGAGATAGCTAACAAAAATCTCTACTCCATTATGCATAAAACAGCCAATGAGCTAAATCGTCTCACAGAAAACCTAGAGATTAGAGTTAACCAAAGAACACAAGAGCTAAAGACTCTAAATGATGAGCTACAGATTAGAATTGATGATGCCGTGCGAGAGGTAAAACGACAGACTGCTATTATGAATCAACAGTCAAGACTAGCCTCAATGGGTGAGATACTAGAGAATATAGCTCACCAGTGGAGACAACCACTAAACGCTGTCTCATGGGTACTACAAGATATAGAGATAAAAGCAAAACTAGGTAATCAAGCTGAAATTGATATAGAAGCAGTAGCGGAGAAGATAAATAACTCCATCCAGTTCCTCTCAAATACTATTGAGGATTTTAGAAGATTTGTTGACAAATCAGATATGGCCCAAACCTTTAACCTTAAAAAAACTATTGAGTCTACCAAAAAACTTATAGATGATACACTTACAGAACTAAACATAAAAATAGAGCTTGATTGTGATGAGGATATTAACTATAAAGGGTTTGAGAATGACATCAAACATGTTATTATGAACCTTATCAACAATGCTAGAGATGCCTTTGAAGAGAATGAAATCAAAAATGGTATAATATCTATCCGTGTATATCATGAAAAAGATGAACTAATAATCGCTGTAAAAGATAACGCAGGTGGTATCCCTAAAAAAATCCTCAAAAGTATTTTTGAACCATACTATACAACTAAGCATAAGACAAAAGGTACAGGTCTTGGTCTCTATATGAGTAAGAATCTTATAGAGAAAGTTAAAGGTTCACTAGAAGTTGCGAGTATTTTGAATGGAAAGACAACCTTCATAATTACACTACCTGATGAGGGAGCGATGCCTAAGAAGAAGTGATAGATGAGTGTTGAATTTTAAGAGATTCAACACTCATCTTAAAAATCAGACCTTTGGTCCAGCACCAGAAAAATCAAACTCTCCACCACTATTATCATAACGAGTAAAGTTCTTTCTAAACATTCCCGCTAATTTTTTAAGAGACGCATCATACGCCTCTTTGTCTTCCCAAGTATTTCGTGGATTTAGAACAGTATTGTCTTTTACACCATCTAGCATTTTAGGAATTTCAAGGTTAAATATATCCAAAGTCTCAAACTCTGCATTGTTAATAGAACCATTTAAGATTCCAGCGATACAAGCTCTAGTATCTTTGATACTCATTCTTTTTCCAACTCCATAAGGACCACCAGTCCAACCTGTATTGACCAAATATACATTTACATTATGCTCAACTATCTTCTCACCTAAAATCTTTGCATAAAATGATGGACGAAGTGGTAAAAACGCTTCACCAAAACAGGCAGAGAATGTTGCAACTGGCTCAGTAATACCAAGTTCAGTTCCAGCTACTTTTGCTGTATATCCACTCATAAAGTAGTACATCGCCTGTTCTCTAGTTAACTTTGAGACAGGAGGAAGAACGCCAAAGGCATCAGCTGTCAAAAAGATAATATTTTGAGGATGACCAGCTTGTAGATCCTCTTTGTGATTATCAATATGCTCAATAGGATACGAGACTCTAGTATTTTCTGTTTTGGAGAAACCTTTTACATACGCATAGTCGATAACCCCCATCTCATCATGTTCCACATTTTCTAAGAGTGCATTTTTTCTAATAGCAGCATAGATTTCAGGTTCATTACTTGGATCAAGATTTATAACTTTTGCATAACATCCACCCTCGAAGTTAAAGACTCCATTCTCATCCCAACCATGCTCATCATCTCCAATCAAAGCTCTTTTTGGGTCAGTGGATAGTGTTGTTTTCCCAGTTCCTGATAGACCAAAGAATAGACATACATCATCATCTTTACCGACATTTGCAGAGCAGTGCATAGAGAGTTTTCCCTCTAGTGGTAACCAGTAGTTCATCATAGAGAAGATACCTTTTTTCATCTCTCCACCATACCATGTTCCACCGATAATAGAGATATTCTCTTCTACATTAAAACATACATAAACACCTGAGTTAAGACCCTGTTTCTCAAACTTTTTGTTTGAAGCTTTGCATCCATTATAGACAACAAAATCAGGCTCAAAAGTATCTAGCTCCTCTGCTGTTGGTCGAATAAACATATTTTTAACAAAGTGAGCCTGCCACGCAACCTCTGTAACAAATCGTACAGACCTTCTACTTGCTTCACTTGCTCCTGCATAGACATCCATAACATATATATCTGTTCCAGAGAGCTGCTCTTTTGTTAAATCAAAAAGCTCATTGAAAGTATCTTCATCTATCTTACGATTAATCTTACCCCAAAAGATGTTCTCATTAGATGGTGATTGGTCTACAAAATATTTATCTTTTGGACTTCTACCTGTAAAAATACCTGTATCACACATAGCTGTACCAGATGTAGAGATTTTACACTCTCCTCTATTTACTTCATGTGCTTGAAGCTCATTATAGCTTAAATTGTAATAGACATTACCAATGTTTTCAAGTCCTAATTTTTCAAGACCATTTGGTTTCCTGGTGCTCATCTTTTGTCTGCCTTTGTATGTTATTTAATATTCTGTTTTACTAAAACTATCCTCTAATATAACTTTAAAAGACAACAGTATAGTAAATAAAATGAGAAGAACAATTCTCATTTTATTTGCTATAGCTATCAATAGTATAATGTTTTATAATTATACTATTGAATATAGATTAACTAGCTTATTTAAAGATAGAAAGCAATACACCAGCTGCAACAGCTGAACCAATTACACCCGCAACATTTGGACCCATCGCGTGCATAAGAAGTACATTACCTGGTCTCTCTTCAGAACCAACTTTACTTACAACCCTAGCTGACATAGGAACAGCAGAGACACCTGCCGCACCAATAAGTGGATTGATAGGTTCATCAGAAAACTTATTCATAACTTTTGCCATAAGAACACCCATAGCAGTACCTGCCGAGAATGCAATAAGACCAATAATCATAATCCCCATTGTCTCTAGTACTAAGAACTTATCTGCTGCTAGTTTTGAACCAACACCAAGACCCAAGAATATAGTTACAATATTAATAAGCGAATTCTGCATAGTATCACTTAGTCTATCAACAACGCCTGACTCTTTTGCAAAGTTACCAAATGCAAATGCACCAATTAGTGGTGTAGATTCAGGTAATATTAGCATAGATAACATAATAACAACTATAGGGAAGATAAGTTTCTCAAGTCTATGTACTTTTCTCTGTACACCCATCTTAATCTGTCTCTCCGCTTTATTGGTCAACGCTCTCATTATCGGAGGCTGAATAACTGGAACCAGTGCCATATAGGAGTAGGCGGCAACCGCAATAGCACCCAACATATCAGGGGCTAGTCGATTGGCAATAAAGATAGAGGTTGGACCATCCGCACCACCAATAATACTAATTGCTGATGCCTCTTGAAGACCAAAGCCCATTGCAACAGCACCGATTAGTGAACCAAAAATTCCAAATTGAGCTGCCCCACCAAGGATAGCTGTTTTAGGATTGGCAAGAAGTGGACCAAAATCTGTCATTGCCCCAACACCCATAAATATAAGCAGTGGGAAGAACTCATTGGCGATACCCATATTATAGATGACCCCCAACATTCCATGCTCTCCACCCATATGTGCTAAAGGAATATTGGCGAGAAGCCCACCAAACGCTATAGGAATAAGAAGCAGTGGTTCAAAGTTTTTAGCAATGGCTAGATAGAATAGAATAAATACCAATATAATCATAATAATACGACCAAGAGAGGACTCAAACCATGTCATAGGTCTCTCTGCTGAGGGACCAGCAGGTTCAGCTGTCATCTCACCATCATCTATATCTATGATAGCATTAATACCTGTCGTCTCCCAAAAACTACCCATCAATTCACTGATTGATTTTGGTTGATAAACTTTCTCTTCTGCACTCTCCTCTGCCACAGCATCGGTTGCTGGTGCAGGATGTCCACCTGCCTGAACCACAGAGGTCAAGGCAAATAGAACGAAGAACAGAGAGATTAAAAACTGTTTAATCTTCATGAGTTAATCCATTGTCGCTAGAAGTTGACCATCAGTAACCGCATCATTTGTATTAACTTCTATAGATTTAATAGTTCCTGCTTTTGAAGCCACTACCTCAATCTCCATCTTCATAGCTTCAAGAATCATAATGGTATCACCCTCATTTACACTATCACCTACAGCTTTTGTAATTTTCCAAACATTACCAGGTGTTTGAGAATGAATCTCCTCTGCACCTTTCCCACCTGCTGTTGGTGCAGGAGTAGCTGCTGCCACTGGTGCTGACGCTGTTGGTGTTATTTGAATATCTGCATCACCCTCTGCCACCTGTACGCTATATTGTTTACCATCTACTACTACTGTATAATTACCACTCATCTCTTCTCCTCCATTTGTCTGTTTCTCTTTACCTTTTCTTACCATTAAAGGACTCTCACCCTTTAAGAACGCTATACCTTTTTGGTCACATGCTGCTGCGATGAAAATATTCTCTTCGCTTGTCTCGATATTCTCATCTTCAAGAACTTTTGTCCAGTATGCAATCGACTTTGTAACCTCTCTATCTGCAATATCCAATGGATTCTCAGTTGTAGGCTCCAGTTTTAGTTTTTCAGATGCTAGTTTTACTATCTCTGCATCTGGTTCAACTGGTGTCTTACCAAAGTAACCAAGTACCATTCGACCATACCCAGGAGCAATCTGCTTCCACTCACCAAACATAACATTTGCATACGCTTGTTGCCAATAGAACTGACTTACAGGTGTCACAGAAGTACCATAACCACCTCTCTCAACAACCTCTTTCATCGCCAAGATAACTTCATCAAACCTATCTAAGTTTCCAGAGTCTCTCATCATTTGAGTGTTTGCTGTCAAAGCACCACCTGGCATTGGTGAGAATGGGATAAGAGGTGATACCTGTGTAGCTTCTGGTGGAACTTGATAATCAGCTAGACACTCTTTTAGTCTATCTTGATATTTTAAAATCTTAGTAAGCTCTAAGTCACCAAGGTTATAGTTTGTACCTTTAGTAGCATGAAGCATGGTCAAAATATCTGGCTGTGATGTACCACCACTTACAGGTGAGGCTGCCATATCAATACCATTTGCACCTGCTTCAAGAGCTGCAAGATAAGCGGCAACTGAAACACCTGCTGTCTCATGAGTATGAAGTCTTAGGTGAACATCTTCTCCTAAAATTCTTCTAGCCATAGAGATGGTCTCAAAAACTTTATTTGGATTTGCAGTTCCACTTGCATCTTTGAAACATAAGCTATCAAACTCAATCCCTTGGTCAAGCATCGCTCTAAGTGTCTTCTCATAAAAGTCTACACCATGAGCCCCTTTACATCCAGGAGGCAAATCCATCATAGTAATAACAGCTTCATGTTGAAGACCATGTTTTTTGATACACGATGCAGAGTATGCTAAGTTGTTGACATCATTTAGTGCATCAAAGTTTCTGATAGTTGTTGTACCATGTTTTTTGAACATTTTTGCATGTAGGTCAACTAGCTCTCTACTCCCTGTATCTAACATTACTGTATTAATACCCCGTGAGAGAGTCTGAAGGTTCGCCTCAGGCCCCACAATTTCACGGAATCTATCCATCATCTCAAATGCATCCTCTTGAAGATAGAAGTATAGACTCTGAAATCTAGCTCCTCCACCAAACTCAAAGTGATTAATACCTGCACTCTTCGCAGCCTCTACCGCTGGGAAAAAGTCATCCATGAGGACACGACCACCAAAGACAGATTGAAATCCATCTCTAAAGGTTGTATCCATCACATCAATATATTTTTTTGCCATCTTATACCCTCATTTATTATGATTTATTTTTACGAAATTCAGACACTGCAGCAATTATTGCAGCAACTCTCTTGTTTTCATCTTCTGATGTGTTAGCCACAGGTGTAGCTGGTGCTGGTGGTGCTTCGGGGAAATACTTGTTTATGAGATAAGCTTGAAGTTTAATAAACTGTACTAAAGCTATGAGAAATAGAAAAACTACACTCATACCTAGTATCATAAACTTAAAACTCTCTGCAAGTAGATTAACTTCTTCCATAAAAACCTCTTTACATTTATAGATTTATTTTATAGAAGTATTCTATGCAATTTTTACTTGAAAAAGCTTAATTACTATCTCTTTCTTTTACGACTGTTTTGCCGTGCTACTTTTTGTTCATCTCTATACTCATCTAGCATACTATTGACACTCTCTTTGTCATATCCAATCAGAGCTGATGATGATTTTTTGTTCTTTAATAACAGGCTAACTACCCTCTCAACAAACTCATGATAGTCCATATCTTCCATACTATCAATAAAATCAACTGCACACTCTGATATATCTGTATTGCGTACTTTTTCGTCTAAAGTTGAAAAATCACTACATGTCTGCTCTTCAATAGAGCCATCAAGCTGAATAGTAGCCAGTTTTATATCCGCTCCAACCTCATTTTGAATCCGTTGAAGCTCTTTAAATTCACCTGTGGTAACAAGAGTAATAGCCTTACCACTTTTTCCAGCTCGTCCTGTCCTACCAATACGATGCACATAACTCTGTGGATCAAAAGGGATATGGTAGTTAAAAACATGCGTCACTTTTTTGACATCTAAACCTCTTGAAGCAACATCTGTTGCTACCATAATCTGAATCTCATTTCGTCGATAGGCTTTGATGACCTCATCTCTCTCTGTCTGTTCTAAATCACCATGAAGCCCTCTTGCATTAAAGCCAAGAGCTTGTAAATGCTCTGAGAGTCTATCAACCTCTCGTTTCATTCGACAAAAAACCAAACATTTTTTTATCTTTTCAGTCTCTAACAGTTTCACTATCGCCTCATCTCTTTGAGACTCATTAATCACGCAGTAGGTCTGCTCTATCACATTATTGACAGTGCCTTCATCCTCTCCAACTACAGATATAAACTGTGGCTTGGTTAGAATAGTGTCCGCCAAGGCTTTAATCGGCTCTGGCATAGTTGCCGAAAAGAGTAGAGTCTGTCGATTTTGAGGGATATACTCAAAAATCTCTTTAATCTCCTCCAAGAAACCCATATCAAGCATCTCATCAGCTTCATCAAGGACAACTATTTCGGGATTGAAGCTATCAATTTTACCTTTTTTATAGAGGTCCTTTAGTCGCCCTGGCGTTGCAACCACAACTTGCACACCTTTGTTAATCAATGCAATCTGTCGTCCATAACCTACACCACCATAGACAGTGATGGTTCTAATCCCTGCAAATCTGCCAAGATGATAAAGCTCATCACTCACCTGTGTTGCCAACTCTCGTGTTGGAGTAATTACCAATGCTCTCTCTATCTCACCATTAATAATTTTATTCATCAGAGGCAGACCAAATGCTGCCGTCTTACCTGTCCCTGTGTGGGCTTGTCCCACCAAATCTTCCCCATTTGCTATAATAGGAATCACCATCTCTTGAATTGGGCTTGGTTCTTTAAAACCTGCTATTTTTACCCCTTTCAAAAGCTCTTTATGAAAATCAAATTCATTAAATGTCAAATTTTTAACCTTTACATAATCATCAACAGAAATACTCCAAAAAGTATCCTGTAGATACCAAATGCAACAAATGTAAATCGTTGCAAAAAAACTATAAAAAGTTTTATAGTCAAATAAGCCACCACAAAGGCAACCACAAAACCGACCACAAATGCAGTCAAATCAGCACCGATAAACTCATCATAGTGCTTTAACAAATCATAGCCACTTACCGCCATCATTACAGGTATTGCCAAAAGAAAAGAGAACTCTGCTGATGTTTTTCTATCTAAGCCTAAGAGTAATCCACCGATAATGGTCGCCCCTGCTCTACTTGTACCAGGGACTAAGGATAATATCTGTGCTAAACCTATCCATATAGATTGAGACCAACTTACATTTTCAATCACTGTCGTATGACTCTGCTCTTCCTCATAAAAATACTCAACAACAAGGAAAACAATACCACCAACAATAAACATCCATGCAACAGTAGAGATAGTAAATATCTCTTTTATCCAATCTTTACAGAGAAAACCAACAATAGCTATTGGTAAAAATGCTACAAATAGCTTCTTCCAAAGCTCTATCTCTTTCAGATTTATCTTCTCTCTATACAGTAACATCACAGCTAATATCGCTGCAAACTGTATAATAACCTCATATGCTTTTACTACAGCAGTCTGTTCTATACCTAAAAACTCACTTGCAACAATCATATGACCTGTTGAAGAGATAGGCAAAAACTCTGTAAAACCCTCAATAATTCCTATTATTATGGCTTGTAAAATATCCATGAATCTATATCCTATATTAATTTATCTAAAACTATGCTCATTTTGAGCAAATTATGTGGTATTTTTTGTAGGGTGGTGCTTTTAAGCCCACCGTTTTTTAGGAAACGCAGACTTTAGTCGCGTAAACAATTAACAAGGGTAGACACATGGGTCTACCCCTACACAATTTTTAGAATCTCTCGTAAATCTTTTATATCAACACAATGTGTAGCAGCCTTTTTAAGTATCGGTTTGGCACAAAATGCCACTCTTGTATCAGCATGTTCAAACATACTAAGGTCATTTGCACCATCACCAACCACTAGCGTATTCTCTCTGCTAATACCCAACAGATTTTGCAAACGAACAATCATATCACCTTTGGAGAATCCAAACATCATATCTCCACCAACTCTGCCTGTCAATATACCATTCTCATCATGCAAAATATTGGAAAAATCGGCATCAATTCCCAATCTCTTAGATGCTGGTGTCGTAGCTGTCCTAAATCCACCAGAGAAACAGATAACTTTATAACCTCTCTCTTTTAATCCTGCAACTACCTCTTTTGCTCCTGGCATCATAGGAAGTTCACTACAAATCTTCTCCACCTTCTCTTTTGGCAAACCTTCAAGAAGTGCTACTCGCGTGGTCAATGACTCAAAAAAATCCAATTCACCTTCCATTGCCATCTCAGTTATCGCTGCTACTTTCTCCTCTAGCCCCAATGGTGCTGCCAAAAAATCTATCGTCTCACCATCCATCAGTGTTGAATCAAAATCAAATACGGCTAATTTCATCTTTTATACTACCTCTATGCTGTTTTTTGGTAGAATTATATCGAATTAATAAGGAATAATATATATATGTTTGAAAAATTTTGCAAAAAACTTCACAGTAATGAACCTTTTATAACAGTAGAGATAACTCCTCCTCATGGTGCGTCCATCTCTAAAACCATCGAAACAATCAAATCAATAGGGCTAGACAAGAAGGTTTCTGGATTTTCAGTGACCGATAATCCTCTTGCCAAACTCAAAATGTCAGGCGTTCTCTCTGCCATCAAAATACAGGAGAGTTTTGGAAAACCTGTTATCGCTACAATGAGCATGAGAGATAAAAATAAGCTCTCCCTTCAATCAACTCTGCTAGGTGCTAATGATTTTGACCTTCGTTGTATCTTGGCACTCACAGGTGATCCAGCAAAACTCTCTGACCAACCAGAGGTAAAAGGTGTACTAGAGAGAGACTCTACACTTCTACTTAGTATTATATATCGTCTAAACAGTGGTCTGGACTACAGCAACAAAGAGTTAAATCCCAAACCTAAGCCGATATACCCTTTTGCTGTATCAAACGCCTACTCCAAAGATATGCGACGAATCAAAAAAAAGATACTCAAAAAACTTAACTATGGAGCTAGAGGGATAATTACTCAACCTGTTTATGATTTGGATAATGCAAAAGAGTTAATAGAGATATTTGAAGAGTGTAAAGAACAGAGTGTTAGAGAGACAGCAAAAGAGGCTGAACTTATCTTGGGACAATTCCCCGTAGTTCGTGCAAAAACAGCAAATTTTATCTCTGACAAAGTTCCAGGAATCACCGTACCAAAAGATATTATAGATGAGATGAATCTAGCTGCTATGGATGGAGTAGATAAGGAGCAAGAGGTAGGGTTTGGTATATCAAAAACACTATTTGATGATATTATGAACCTACACCCAAAAGTACATCTTATGACACATAATCGTTTTGATTTATGTAGTAAATTAATAGGTGATAAGGTATAATGGTAACACAAAAATTAAAGGGTTAACTAATGAATGATGAATATGCAGTAGGTACAGCAACAGAGGGGGGTATTCCTTTTATGCAGATGGGTGTAAGTTTTATTATCGGTCTAGCAGTAGGATATTTTTTAAAAAAGAGCTTTAAACTTCTTCTACTAATTTTAGGACTAGGACTTGTGGTGCTGTTTGTGCTAGAGTCACAAGGTGCTTTTCAAGTAGATGATGCGATGATAAAAGATGGTGTACAATCAGGTATGAACTCATTTCAATCACTCTATGATATGCTAAAAACAAGACTTGGCAGTATGGAGCTTAGTTCAGGAGTTGGTGCTGTTGCTGGTTTTCTTGCTGGTCTGAAATTTGGATAAAATATATACCAACAAGGGCAGACACATGGGTCTGCCCCTACGATGAAAATTCTCGTCTCTGCACTAGAACCCTCTTCTAATCTTCATCTAAAAGAGGTTCTGAAATATACCCAAGATGTTGAACTCTTGGGTATCTTCGATAAATCTTTAGGCACTCCTCTTTATGATATAAGCGATATGGCTATTATGGGTATAGTTGATGCTATCAAAAAACTACGATGGTTTTTCAAAGTTGCTGACGAGATGGTAGAGATTGCCAAAGATGCTGATAAAATCCTGCTTATGGACTCATCTGGATTTAACCTTCCTCTTGCTAAAAAACTCAAAATCGCCTATCCCAACAAAGAGATTATCTACTATATTCTCCCCCAAGTCTGGGCAAGTCGTCCCAAACGAGCCAAAAAATTAGAGCTATACTGTGATAGACTACTCGGTATTTTGCCTTTTGAAGTAGAGTACTATCAAAGCAAAGCAGAGTATATTG